>NZ_JBFANN010000031.1:0-97838 GCF_040674855.1 Nocardia sp. NPDC049707
AAGAAAGTCGCCCTGGCGCGGTTCGTCCACAACGACCGGCTGATCGACGCCCTCACCACGCAAGCGCAGACAGCGATGCTGTGGTCTCCGGGCGCTCGCGCCTACTACGACAAGCAGAGAGCCCGCGGCGTCAACCATTACGCCGCCCTGCGTCAGCTGTCGAACCGGCTCGTGGGAATCCTGCACGGCTGCCTCAAAACCGGGACGCTCTACAACGAGGCGACGGCCTGGCCCGACCTCACTCGTACGGCTGCTGCTTGACATTCAAGCTCCTGGGATGTCTTTCTGGTACCAGCCCGAGGCCGGAACCGGCGAGAGCCGGTCGTTGCGCGATCCTACTGGCGTTCCGAGTCCGTTTCCGGAATCACAGGACATAACCGCCGCTCTTCACCTCGACGCAATCCCGAGCAATCTCCTGCACGAGTACCTGAATCGAGGCCGAGCCGAGTCCGACCGGGTTATGCCCTCGCCCCGGTGGCTCACCGCCTGGATCACCACCCACCCCAGCGAACTGGGCGAGCAGCGGCACGCTCATCTCGCCGAGCTGCTGGCGACACGGTTCGTTCGACGACCCATCGGTGTCGGCCGAGGCGGTCGTTGCGTTCGATGCCTTTGCGGGCGATGCGCACAGTGATGCCGCGGTTGGCGACCCAGTCGCGGAGATCGGCGATGTCGTATGCCTTGTCGGCGTGCAGTTTCGTCGGCTTGCGGCGGCGTGGCCCGCGTCGCGACCGGACTGCTGGGACGGCCCGCACGAGCGGGCGCAGCACCTCGGCGTCATTGGTGTCGGCTGCCGAAATACCGACGGCCAGGGGTATTCCCGCCCGATCGGTGAGCACATGGATCTTCGAGCCGGCCTTGCCGCGATCGACCGGGCACGGGCCGGTCATGTCGCCCCTTTTTCGGCTCGCACCGAGGCCGCGTCGTCCACCGCCCGCGACCAGTCGATCAAGCCTTGGCTGCCCAGCTCGTCGAGCACCGCCCGATGCAATCGCCGCCACACTCCGGCCCTGGTCCATATCGTGAATCGGCGGTGTGCGGTGGGCACAGTGACCCCGAAGGTCGGTGGCAGCATCCGCCAGGAGCAGCCGCTGGTCAGCACATACACAACGGCGGTGAACACCGCCCGCTGGTCAACCGGAGCGGTGCCACCGCCCTGCTGGCGCGGACGAAACGGCGGCAGCAGCGGTTCGACCAACTCCCACAACGCATCTGGAACCAACCGCCGCGACAACTCGTCCACCACAACCGAACATCGTGCCGCACAACCGATTACGACGTGAGACACGGTCCAAATGTATGGCCGCGCTGGATTCCGGCTACTCCGCCACCGCATCGTCCTGGCCTGAAACCCGCCAGCCGCCAACGAAAGTGGACCAGAGCCGCATCAGGGGCAGTCCCTCTCGCATGCTTCCCAGCATCGGGAGGCCGCCGCATCGTCCATGATGCACACTGGCCATTGCAAAAGGGCTGGCGTTACAAGCCTTAGCGGGCGAAAAGCGTTGGCTCGCTGAACTATTAGGAGGACCTCATGAGTCTCGATACTCTGTCTCTGCCGGAACTGTCGAACACTGAAATCGAGAACCTGCTGGAGAGCGCAACACCGGCGCTGCGCAAGGCCGTGCTACGGGGACACAATGCCGACAGCGGCTCCTCCGGCCCAGGCAGCTTCAACTCCTTTATCGATGCCGGGCTCGCTGAATAGCTGACGTGCACTCCGATCGCGAAGGGTACGGTCACACTTGTCGAATTCCGCGTCATGGCCCCTCGACACGCTCGATGTGCAAGCCCTTCGCGACCGGGGGTGGCAACCACTACCATTTACCGAATTCGTACTGAAGGTACACAGTCGCTGCAACTTGGCGTGCGACTACTGCTACATGTACGAGATGGCAGACCAGAGTTGGCTTCGGCAGCCGAAAGTCATATCCGCGGATGTGATCGATGCTACCTGCCGGAGCATCGCGGAACATGTCGCCGAGTATGCGATCCCTCAGGTCTCCATCGTATTACATGGTGGAGAGCCGTTGCTCGCGGGGCATCAGGTGATCGAGTCGGTGGCTCGGCGACTGCATGAACATTTGGCAGACGAAACAATGTTGCGTCTCGGTATCCAAACCAACGGCTTGCTCTTGGATCAAGAGTTCTTGGACATATTCAAGCGCTGGGACATCAAGGTGGGTGTGAGCCTCGATGGATCCGAAGCCGGAAACGACCGCCACCGAAAATATCGCAATGGCCAGGGCAGCCACGCACAGGTGATCGAGAAGCTGAGACTTCTCACCGAGGATGCAAACCGGAGCCTCTACGGCGGTCTGCTGTGCGTAATCGATCTGGAGAACGACCCACTGGAAACCTACAAAAGTCTCGCCGTTTCCGCTCCGCCCGCCATCGACTTCTTGTTACCGCATGGGAATTGGGACAGTCCGCCGCCCGGCCGAACCTCGAACCGCGAGGACACCCCGTATGCCGACTGGCTCATTCCCATCTTCGACCACTGGTACGAGTCGATGTGTGATGAGCCGAGTGTTCGCCTGTTCGACGACATCATGGATATTGCTTTGGGAACCGATCGCGCATCGGAGACTGTGGGACTGGCTCCGATACAGGTCGTCGTCATCGAAACGGACGGACAAATCGAGCAGGTCGACACACTGAAATCAGCCTTCCCAGATGCGACGAAACTGGGCGAACATGTTTCGCGCAGCCGACTGTCGAGTGCACTGTGGAGCCCCCAAGTGGTTGCGCGGCAGATCGGCGTGGCCGCGCTGGGTCCTGCGTGCCTGGAGTGTCCGATACGCAATATTTGCGGCGGAGGGAATTTCACTCACCGATATCGGGCGGAAACAGGTTTCCGCAACCCTTCGGTATATTGCTCGGATCTATTCAAGCTCATCAGCCATATTACCCAGCGCCTTTACGCGGACCTGGTCGTATCGGATGGAAACGGAGCCACACGGTGACTGCGATGGATCTCCGAGACAAGGCGGAGGAGCTGGGTGCAGGCTTCGGCAACGATGATCTCGTCTCCTCGCTCCGTGCCGGACAACTGGCCAAGCGGCACGCTATGCTCGGCATCCTCATCAGGGAAAGTGACCGAATTTGTCCTGACGATGTCGAAAAGTCCGGATTCATCGAAGCGTATCGAGCACTGGTCGGACTGCATCGGACACATCCGGCGTTGGTCAACAGCCTGCTGGCATATCCGAACACGGGAGCATGGCTGGCACATTGTTTGCAACGCATTCGATCCGCTGGTGCCGCGCTCGACGGCATCTGGCCCGACCTGGGTTATCTGGGTTGGCTGACTGCTGCTGTGCTGGTGGAAGTCGGAGCGCCCACCCATACGGCCGTGGTGGTGCGCGCGGGCCAGGTCATGCTCCCGACGGTGGGTCTGGCGCAGGTCGCAGCGGCTGGGGAGTACGGCCTGGGACGACTGTATGTGCGTGGAACGGGCTCCATTTCGATCGAATTCGAAGGCACCACACTAAATATCGTGGACACCGCGTGCTGGGAGCAACCCGGCTGGCGTCCATTGGAGCGGATTCGGTTGGTCGACAACGGCTTCGAAGTCATCGTCGATGATCTCGATCCGTTCCGTGAGTTCAACGACCCATCCGGGTCCGCTCCGGCCGATAGTCGTCTCCCACAGCTTTCTCGGGACCAATTACGTGACTGGCGTGAGGCATTCGCCACAGCGTGGGTGCTGATGGAGCGAGATCATCCTGGCTACGCGAAGCCCCTCTCGGTGGGGCTGCGCTCCTTCGTTCCACTCACAGCGGAACCGATCTCCCCGAGCACAAGCCGTACCTCCTACAACTCCTTCGGCTGCATCGCCGCGTCCTCGACACGCAGTGCCCATCAGATGGCGCTCACCTTGATCCATGAATTCCAGCATGCCAAGCTGGGAGCTTTCACCGACATGGTCGAACTCTATGAAGACGACCCGCGGGAACGTTTCTATGCGCCATGGCGAGACGATCCGCGCCCTATCGAATGGCTGCTCCAAGGCATGTATGCGCACCTCGGCGTTACCGATTTCTGGCGCGCTGAACGGCTGCGGACGCGATCCGAGCTCGCTCACGTGGAGTTCGCCCGATGGCGGACACAGGTGCATCGCTCGATCGCCGAGATTCTCGAGTCCGGTGTATTGACCATGGCCGGAACGGAGTTTGTGCATGCGGCAGCCAAGACGTTGAGGCCGTGGCTCGACGAAGAAGTCACCGACTCGGCGGCGTTCATAGCTGATGAGGCCGCCTCGGGTCACTGGGTGGCGTGGTGTGTGCGCAACCTGCAGATCGCAGACAGCGTCCTGGAGCACTTGTTCTCGGCATGGAAATCAGCCGAACGGCCACATCTGGAAAACGTTCCGGCCGGCCTGCCGACTCGTCCGGACCGAAAACAGCCAGAACTCAGAAGCCGATTGCTGCCGAGCTACCTTCAGGTCCTGGAACAGAAGACTTCGGGGAATGTCGATAGAATTCAGCACTTTACTCCCGGTGACATGGCATACGGGTCGGGCAACTATGCGGAAGCCGTCACGCATTACAAACGCGAGATCGAAGCAGGCCCGATGCTCCCACAGCCATGGGCAGGCCTGGCACTGGCCTTGCGACAACTACGCCCCGCTCACGAGGTTTCGGCGCTGTCGGCACGAGGCGAAGTTGTCGCGCAACTCTACACGCGCATCTGCGCGACCGGGGACGTTTGCGATCCAACGGATCTCGTGTGCTGGTTGTCGAGCGACGGCCCCCGGACATGAACGAACGCGTCACTGTCACGCGCGCGAGCCCGGATAGCATGGTGTTCCTTGCTTTCGACGTGCCCCCTGACCCATGAGTAGTTTCAGTGCCGCCAGCGGTGGAATCATCACGAACCGGAACTTCCTGCTGCTGTGGTCCGGGAATGCGATCTCACTGGTGGGCTTCCACGGTGCGCGCATCGCTTATCCACTGCTGGTGCTAGCGCTTACCGGCTCGCCCAGCCAAGCAGGCATAGTTACGTTCGCGATGACCTTGCCCAGCCTGATCTTTCAGATTCCGGCCGGGCTTGTCGCCGACTACACCGACCGGAGGCGGACCCTGTGGTGGTGCCAATTCGCCGGGTTGATGGCCACCTGCATGGCACTGGTCGCCGTCGCCGGCAGGCCGCCCGGTTTGCTTCTGCTGCTCAGTATCACTGCGTTCCTCGAAGGGACCGCGAATGTCTTTTTCGTCGTCAGCGAATTGGGAGTGGTACGCAATGTGGTAAGCGTAGAACAGCGACCGGTAGCTTTGGCATTCCTCGAAGCAGAATTGCCTATCGCGCAGCTGATCGGACGCGCCACGGGGGCCGTAATATACGGACTCGCCCGGTGGCTTCCCTTCGCTGTGAACGCCCTGTCCTACCTGTGCTGCCTGGGCACTTTGTCCGCAATGCGCACGGATTATACGGATAATACGGACAATACGGCGCGCAGATCCGAAGGTTCATCGACCCCGAGTCGCACGTGGACTCGCATCGTCGAGGGAGTGGCCGTTATGTGGTCCAACTCGTTCCTCCGGGGGTCTACGGCGATCATGGCGCTGTCCAATTCGATCTTCCAGGTCGTGATCTTGCTGTTGCTGCTCGAAATCAAGATCGATGGGCTCCCGACATGGACCGTCGGCCTCGTCCTCGGCGCGGCCGGGGTGGGTGGCCTGCTCGGTGCGGGAATCGCGGCACGGTTGACAACACGGTCAAACGCCCGGGTCGTCTTCGGCGTATCGGTTTGGGCGTGGTTGGTCGCATTGGTGCCGATTGCCCTCAGTTCCAATCCGTACATGATGGCCCTGTCATTCGGCTGCATCGGTGGCATTGGCAGGTTCGTATCGGTTGTGCTGGTTGTGTTCCAGGTCGCCGTCATCCCGGACCATGTTCTCGGCCGTGCTATTGCCGCGGCCGAGTTCCTCCACGCCGCGGCGGTCGCCTTCGGCGCCCTGGCCGGGGGATATCTGCTGGCGGCGGTCGGTACTCGGACCACCGGATGGATCATGGTCGCAGCGATGTTCGGATTGGCGGTCGGCGGAACCCGCCTATCCTTGTCGCGGGGCCGCCGCCGCGAATCCGTCGAACCGTGACAGTGACCGGATACGGTCGATCCACATCGAAGGCCAGTCGAATTCGACCCCGGTAACACCAGCGGCTCTCGGGTCGGCGGTAGTCGGCGCGGCCTTCGTGTGCTCGTGGACGAAGTTCGACAGATCCGCGGAATCGCTGTTGCCACCGTGTGGACGATGCGGCGAGGTCGGCAGCAAGCTTGTCGACGATGGGACCCACCTGATGTAGATGGTCACTTCCGCTGCTGGGAACACGAGAACCCCTCGGCCCCAGCATTTTACGGATAGAATTTGATACTCAGTCACTGTCGCACTTAAGGAAACTTTATGGCCATCGAGGCAGGGCAGCTTCGTGATCACATTGATTTGATGACCTCCGCAAAGATCTTGGCGGACCCCGTATGTGGCCCAGAAGCTCTCGACGAGTTCGAGAGATTCCTACGGAATTATCACGATGCGGATGGCACGAACCAGCCCGGCCATCGGCCGGAAGCTACGATGATGCTCGTGCGACAAGACCTGCGTCGCAGCATTCAGCGTGTGGTGACACATCGTGTGGCCGAAGTCCTGCTGCCCATTGCGTTGGACCTGCTCGGCGATGATTCGGATGCGATGGATCGCTTGGCGCGCGAAAAAATTACCGATGTCGACCGGTGGGAAGGTGCTCGCTATCGCATGTTTTTCGGCGACGAGGCGAAAATCGGTGCCGCATACGAATACCTGTTCATGTCCGCGGCCGAAAAGAATCTGTTCTCCTGCTTTACCCCGGAACAGGCCGAGGCGCTTCGTCGGATCAACTATGACGCAACGATCGCACTGCGTGAGGCGGCATCGGCCACGCGCGCCGAAGAGTATGCGGAATCGCCTGTGATGGAAGTTCTCGCAAACGAGCCATACGTTACGGTCGGTGATACGGCTCGGGCCACCATGAGAATGAGGACCGTCTCTTTCATGGGCAACACCACTGAACCCGTTCGGGCCAACAATAGCTTGCGTCCAGATATTCTGAGCCAGCTCCACACCAATGCAGTCGGGTTCGGTGAATTCTACGGATCCGCGGTAGGAAAAATTCTTCCGTATACTTTCAAAGAAGATGGTTGCCCACGTCATGTTTGGATGGAGACCGAACTCGGCAGCATTGCACCGATTTCCGCAGTGGCCGCCCTCAGGGACGGTCCGGCGGGAAAGTTACTTTTTGCGGACCGAGGCAAGCGCATCTATCGGGCCACGGAAAATTCCGGACGCTGGGTCCTCGAAGCAGTCAGGCAACCGCTCGTCTCGGCCACTGAACGAGTAGCGCGTGCGGAAGCGAAAGACTTGGGACGAACAGGTCTTATGGGTCAGTGGGGACGTTGTCCGTCCAACCAAATGCTTGCACCGAGCCAAGCCGAAGCCGAGCAACGTGCCGAACTCGTGGATCGAATCGATCAGATCACTGGCGGGCATGTACCCGAACACTTACGGACGATTGTGACACCTGCCGATGTGTGTGCGATTCTCGCCGTGGGATTGGTGAACGCGCTCGAGCAACGGGGCATAGTGCAACTCGATCCGACGTCTCTGGAGCCCGTGCCGCGCCACGAACCGGCTGGTATCTAGTCGAGCGCTGCGTCCGGACCGATGTCGGGGAACAGTCGTATGCCCTGACCGATGACGACGGCGCAGAGGAACAGGGTGACCTCGTCGACAAGCCGGTTGCCGAGCAGCCAACGGATCAGAGCGCCGCTGCACCGTCAGGCGTGGCAGTCCCGGTTTCGTTGCGCGGTCGCCCGGTTCTTCTCCAACGCGGTGTGTAAAAGGTCCAGCGCGTGGTCGACGTCGGTCGCGGCAATGGTCCCGTATCCGACGATGAGGCCGTCGGGACCGTCGCTCATGCGATACCGGGAGATGGGGAAGATGCCGACGCGTCGACACCGGGCCCCGGGTCCACGCTGACACGTGCAGACCCACCGCCGAAGGAATGACCACCGGCGAGTCGGCGAAGCGCGTGGTCAGCAGTTCGACTATCCGGTCGTGGCGGGTTCGATACAGCCGAGTGGTCCAGTGCTACCAACATCAGCTACGCACTGGAGGCTGCGATCACAAGCCGACCATTGTCCGAACCTACTTGGATCCACCGATTCTCCGTGGTCGTGGTGCCGTCGGTCTTGACGTACGTCAGTGCGACAGTCGCCGCATCGCTGCCACTCGGTGTAGTGCCATTGACCCGAATCGAACGGATAGTCGACCAGAAAGCCGCGTACGCGCTGTAGCCGCCGGTCTGTGCCTGGTAGGCGGGCGAGAGTTGGGACCAGGCGCCCTGCACGTTGCCCGGCAACATCCCGTAATAGCCGGAGATGAATTGGGCGTTGCTATCAGCGCTGGGCGGGCCCAAAGGCGTCGTTGTGGCGGGTGGACGGCTGGTCGCCGGCGCCTGCGGCTCCGGCTGCCCCGGTTGGATCGCGATCGGCGGCTCCGATCCGTTCGGTACGGACGTCGGCGTCGTCGAGTCGACCGCCGTACCGCCCCGATCGTCCTTGTTCAGCGACAACACGATGACCGCAACCAGCACCAGTACCGCGACCGCGGCGGCCCCGGCCGCCGCGATCAGACCACCACGACTCCGTGTCCCGCCACCGCCAGGCAGGGTACCGTCGGACTTCGGCGGCGACGCGACGGTACCGGCCGGTGCCGACGGCCCCGCGGCACCGACGATCTGCGTCGCATCCTCCGTCGCGACCCCGGACTCGTTCGAAACGGTGGTCGCGCCCGCATCCGGGCCGGGTGCGGGCAGCACCTTGGTCACCGTCTGTGTGGTCACCAGTGCCGGCCTCCGGCCCGCCGCAACGGCTTCCAGCGCCTCCTTGGCCTCGCGCATATCCGGGCGGCCATCGACCGAGGCGGCCAGCAGCCGCATCAGCACCGGACCAAGTTCTCCCGCATGCCGCGGCGGCGGCACCTGCGCTCGCGCCGCGGCGTGGAGGACCGCGAGCGCGTTATCCCCCTCGCCGAAGGGCGGACTGCCCTCGACTGCCGCATACAGCGTGGAGCCGAGCGCGAAGACATCCGAGGGCGGTTCCGGATCCTCGCCGCGCGCCACCTCCGGCGCGAGGTAGGCGGGGGTACCTGCCAGGAATCCGGTCGCGGTGACCGTCACGTCACCGACGGCGCGGGAGATGCCGAAGTCGGTGATCTTCACTGTGCCGTCATCGCCGACGAGCAGATTCGCCGGTTTCACATCCCGGTGCACGATGCCCGCATCGTGTGCAGCGGCCAGCGCGCTAGCGGCCTGGGCCCCGATGCGGGCCACCTCGGTCGGCGCAAGGGTCCGCTTGCCCGCCAGTTTCGCGGCGAGGCTCGGCGCGTTCATGTACTCCATGACCAGCCAGGGCTGACCGTCCTCCTCGGCGACATCGAAGACGGTGATCGCGTTGGGATGGTGCAATCGCGCGGCGATGCGGCCCTCCCGCATGGCCCGCAGCTTGGCTTCCATGGCCTGGGACGAGGTCAGGCCGGGTGCCAGCAGCAACTGCTTCACCGCGACCGTACGGCGCAGCCGGACATCGGTGGCGCGCCACACCACACCCATGGCACCGGTGCCGATCGGATCCGTCAGCCGATACCGTCCAGCGATCAACCGGTCCGCCGTCATCGTATTGTGCCTCTCCTGCTTGCCCGCCGAGCCAATTCCGCACTCCGCGCGTAAGCGGAAACCCTCGAAAATGCTACGCGCCGAAGTCCTTTGCACCCGTATTGCCGCAGGATGTTCGCATCCGCCGACTGCCACGGATGCAGTTGCAACAGTCCCGACTTTGTCATACCCAACCGACATCCCTCCACCGCCGTGCGGCCCCGAAGGTAATGGCCCAGGTCAGCGGCGCGCGGCCGACCGGATACGCCCGCGCGTCGCAAGCTCTCGTGTCGTCGCGTGCCGCGCTCGGCCGCAATTGATCTCACATATCACGAGGTAATCAAGGCCAGCACCGCACCGGTCGAACCGATTCCGATGCGGTGAGAATCACACCGTCCGAGCCGGTCGGATAACGAATTCCGCCAGAAAACAGACTGATCAGCACTTACGCATTGAAGTACTTGGCCTCCGGATGCAGCAGCACGAACGCATCGGTCGACTGTTCCGGATGCAGCTGCAGTTCCTCGGACAGTACGACGCCGATGCGGTCGGCTTCGAGCAGGTCGACCAATTTCGCGCGGTCCTCCAGATCCGGGCACGCGCCGTAGCCGAAGGAGTAGCGCGCACCACGGTAGCCGAGCTTGAAGTACTCCTGCACATCCGACGGGTCGGATTCGGCGATCGAATGTCCTTCCAGCACCAGCTCTTCGCGGACTCGACGGTGCCAGTATTCGGCGAGCGCCTCGGTGAGCTGGACACCGATGCCGTGCACCTCGAGGTAGTGGCGATAGTTGTCGGCCGCGAACAGCTCATTGGCGAAATCGGCGATCGGCTGACCCATGGTGACCAACTGGAACGGCAGCACATCGACCTGACCGATTTCGCGTGCGCGTTCGCGCGAGCGGATGAAGTCCGCAATGCACAGGAACCGGTCGCGCTGCTGGCGCGGGAAGGTGAATCGGTAGCGTTGCGGCGCATCCGGATCGGGCTCGGTCAGCACGATCACGTCATCGCCCTCGGAGACCGCAGGGAAATACCCGTAGACGAGCGCCGCATGCTGTAGCACGCCCTCGGTGGACAACCGGTCAAGCCAGTACCGCAACCGCGGCCGTCCCTCGGTCTCCACCAACTCCTCGTAGCTCGGGCCCGCATCGCCGCGCTGACCGCGCAGACCCCACTGACCGAGGAATAGCGCGCGCTCGTCGAGCAGTCCCGAATACTCATGCAGCGAAACGCCTTTCACCACCCGGGTGCCCCAGAATGGCGGCACCGCGACCGGCAGATCCGCGGCCACATCGGAGCGCGCTGGCACCTCGATCGGCACCTCGGCCGCCTTACGCTGTTCGGCGATCCGCTTGGAACGCTCATGCCGGGCCTTGCGCTCGGCCGCCTTCTCACGTTCCGCGATCGCCTGCGGGCTGTCCGGATCGAGGCCGCCGCCGCGCTTGCGGGTCATGATGTCGTCCATCAGCCGCAGGCCCTCGAACGCGTCGCGGGCGTAGTGCACGTCGCCGTGATAGACCTCGGTGAGATCGTTCTCGACGTAGGAGCGGGTCAGCGCCGCACCGCCGAGCAGCACCGGGAACTGGTCGGCGACCCCCTTGGCGTTGAGCTCCTCCAGATTCTCCTTCATCACCACGGTCGACTTCACCAGCAGACCGGACATGCCGATTACATCGGCCTTCTTGTCGACCGCGGCGTCGAGAATGGTTGCGATCGGCTGCTTGATGCCGAGGTTGACGACCTCATAGCCGTTATTGGACAGGATGATGTCGACCAGATTCTTGCCTATATCGTGCACATCGCCCTTGACGGTGGCCAGCACGATGCGCCCCTTACCGCTGTCGTCGGTGGCTTCCATATGCGGTTCCAGATAGGCCACCGCCGCCTTCATCACCTCGGCCGACTGCAGCACGAATGGCAGCTGCATCTGGCCGGAGCCGAACAGCTCACCGACCGTCTTCATGCCCGACAGGAGCGTCTCATTGATGATCCGCAGCGGCGGCACCTCGGTCATGGCGGCATCCAGATCGGCCTCCATCCCGGCCTTCTCACCGTCGACGATCCGCCGCTCCAACCGCTCGAACAGCGGCAGCGCCGCCAATTCCTCCGCGCGCGAGGCCCGCGAAGACGAGGCCGACACACCCTCGAACAGCGACATGAGCTTCTGCAGCGGGTCGTAATCCGCGCGGCGTCGGTCGTAGACCAGATCCAATGCGGTCTCGCACTGTTCTGCCGGAATGCGGGCGATCGGCAGGATCTTCGAGGCGTGCACGATGGCGGAATCCAGTCCGGCCTGGACACATTCGTGCATGAATACCGAATTCAGCACCTGACGTGCGGCGGGATTGAGTCCGAAGGAGATATTCGACAGACCGAGGGTGGTCTGCACCTCGGGGTGCTTGCGCTTGAGCAACCGGATGGCCTCGATGGTTTCGATGCCATCGCGCCGTGACTCCTCCTGGCCGGTGCCGAGGGTGAAGGTCAGCGTGTCGATGATGATGTCGCTTTCGCGCAGACCCCAGTTGCCGGTGATATCGGCAATGAGCCGCTCGGCGATCTGCACCTTCTTCTCGGCAGTGCGGGCCTGGCCCTCCTCATCGATGGTCAATGCGACCACCGCGGCGCCGTGCTCGGCGACCAGCTTCATCGTCTGCTGGAACCGGGATTCGGGACCGGCACCGTCCTCGTAGTTCACCGAGTTGACCGCGCATCGACCACCGAGATGCGCCAAACCGGCCTGCAGGACCGGGGTTTCGGTGGAATCGAGCATGATCGGCAGAGTCGAGGCGGTCGCCAGCCGGGACGCCAGCGCCGACATATCCGCGGTGCCGTCACGTCCGACATAGTCGACACACAGGTCGAGCATATGCGCGCCGTCGCGGGTCTGATCCTTGGCGATATCGAGGCATTTCTGCCAGTCCTCGGCGAGCATCGCCTCGCGGAAGGCCTTGGAGCCGTTGGCATTCGTGCGCTCGCCGATCATCAGGATGGAGGCATCCTGTGCGAACGGCACCGCCGTGTACATGCTCGACACGCCCGGCTCGTGCACCGGTGCGCGGCGCTCGTCCAGCGGCGGCAGCGTCGGTTCCACCTCGCGCACCGCCGCGGTGACCTGGCGAATATGTTCGGGCGTGGTACCGCAGCAGCCGCCGACCAGCGCGAGCCCGAATTCGGATACGAAGCTGCGCAATGCGATTGCGAGCTCTTCGGGGGTCAGCGGGTACTCCGCGCCGTGCGCGCCGAGCACCGGCAGACCGGCATTCGGCATGACCGACACCGGCACCGTGGCATGCCGGGACAGATGGCGCAGATGTTCGCTCATCTCGTCCGGACCGGTTGCGCAGTTCAATCCGATCATGTCGATGCCGAGCGGCTCCAGCGCGGTGAGCGCCGCACCGATCTCACTGCCGACCAGCATGGTGCCGGTGGTCTCCACCGTGACGTGGGTGATGATCGGAATCCGCCGCCCCAGCTTGACCATCGCACGCCGACTTCCGGTCACCGCGGCCTTGACCTGCAGCAGGTCCTGGCAGGTCTCGATCAGAATGGCGTCCGCACCGGCCTCGAGCATGCCGAGCGCGGCCTCGGTGTATGCATCGCGCAGCGCGGTAAAGGGGGCATGCCCCAGTGTCGGCAGCTTGGTACCCGGTCCCATCGAACCCAGCACATAGCGCGGGGTACCGTCCGCGCTCGGCCCCATCTCGTCGGCGACCTCGCGGGCCAGGCGGGTGCCGCGCTCGGCAAGATCGCGAATCCGATCAGCGATATCGTAATCGGCGAGGTTCGGCAGATTGCAGCCGAAGGTATTGGTCTCGATCGCATCCGCCCCGGCTTCGAAGTACGCGCGATGGATATTGCGCAGCACATCCGGGCGGGTGTCGTTGAGGATTTCGTTGCAGCCCTCCAGCCCACGGAAGTCGTCCAGGGTCAGTTCGGCCGCCTGCAACATCGTGCCCATCGCTCCGTCGCCGATCACGACACGCCGACGGAGCGTGTCGAGAAGGGTGGTGTCGAAGGCGGCTGAGCTGGACGTAGACATGTGATCAAGCGTAGTGGGCGGCCATGACATACCGAACCGTCGTATCAGTGTCGGACGCCACACCTGCCCAGACAGATGAACGGACGGTGCCGCGCCGACCACGCAAATTCAACGCCGCGTGCTCACACGCCGTAGGCTGACCGGGGTGAACTCCAGTGAATCTCCGGTATCGCCCGAGCCGGAACTGCCGACTTTGCGCGATCCGGTGCTGGTCGCCGCCTTCGAAGGCTGGAACGACGCGGGTGATGCGGCCAGTGGTGCCGTCGAGCATCTGGAACTGATCTGGGATGCCGAACCGCTGGCCGAACTCGACTCCGAGGACTATTACGACTACCAGGTCAATCGGCCGACGGTACGTCAGGTCGACGGTGTGACCAGGGAAATCCAGTGGCCCTCCACCATGCTCTCGGTCTGCTCGCCCCCCGGCAGCGATCGTGATGTGGTGCTGCTGCGCGGTATCGAACCCAATATGCGCTGGCGCAGCTTCTGCACGGATCTGCTCGAGTTCATCGAACAACTCGGTGTGCAGACCGTCGTCATACTCGGCGCACTGCTCGCCGATACTCCGCATACCCGCCCGGTGCCGGTCACCGGATCGGCCTACAGCAAGGAAGCCGCCGAGCGCTTCAGCCTCGAGCAGACCCGCTACGAGGGACCGACCGGTATTACCGGAGTGCTGCAGGATCAGTGCGTGAAGGCGGGCGTACCCGCCGTCTCGTTCTGGGCGGCGGTGCCGCATTACGTCTCGCAGCCGCCGAATCCAAAGGCGACCATCGCGCTGCTGCACCGCGTCGAGGATGTGCTCGATATCGAGGTGCCGCTCGGCGAGCTGCCCAAACAGGCCGAGGACTGGGAGACCGCCGTCAACGAGATGACCGTCGGCGATGACGAGATCAGCGAGTATGTGCGTTCGCTCGAGGAACGCGGCGACGCGGCTGTCGATCTCAATGACGCGATGGCCAAGATCGATGGTGACGCGATCGCGGCCGAATTCGAAAAGTACCTGCGCAGGCGGGGGCCGGGTAGCTTCGGGTTGTAATCGGTTCGCACCGTTGCGGTTCGGGTTCGCACAATTCACCGAAAGTTCGCCACGGGACCCCTCATAGGTATGGCAAGGCTTACCATATAGACTTCCCGGGTGACTATTCACCGGATCGTCGCGCACCTTCGCAGCTTCGACGACCGGATCGCCGTCCTCTGCTCGCCCGCCCGTCGCCCGACCTCCACCCCTCATCGAATCGCTACGCGATGCGGTGGCGGATGTCCATCGGCGGCCGCCACAGCAGCGGAATCGGTGCCGGATGGTGTGGAACGGATCACCTATGCGCAGCTGGCGGCACGTGTCGAGGAGTACGCGCGGCAGCTCGGAGCGAACCGGCGCCTCATCGCGCTCGTGGCGCACAACGATATCGACTCGCTCGTCGCGTATCTCGGCGCGCTCAGCGCGGGCTGCGCCGTTCTGCTCACCGCGGAAATCACCAGCGATTTGCTGGAAACCTACGATCCCGATGTCGTGATCGATACGGGCCCGCCACGGATTCGGCGGGCCCGCTCCGCACATCGTCTGCATCCGGAGCTGGCGCTGCTGCTGAGCACTTCGGGGTCGACCGGTTCGCCGAAGCTGGTGCGGTTGTCCGCGGCCAATCTGCTCTCGAATGCGGAAGCCATAGCCGAGTATCTGGCCATCGATGCCGATGATCGCGCCGCAACGACCCTACCGATGTTCTATTGCTACGGACTGTCGGTCGTGCACAGCCATCTGCTGCGCGGCGCGAGCCTGCTGCTCACCGACCGCTCGGTCCTCGACGACGAATTCTGGGTCCAGTTCCGTCGCTACGGCGCAACGTCTTTCGCGGCGGTGCCGTACACGATCGATCTGCTCGAACGCATCGGCTTCGCCGAGATGACACTGCCGAGCCTGCGCTACCTGACCCAGGCGGGCGGGCGGCTCGCGCCCGCGCGGGTCCGCGACTACGCCGAGTTGGGCAAGCGGGCGGGCTGGGACTTCGTCGTCATGTACGGCCAGACCGAGGCCACCGCGCGAATGGCCTATCTGCCACCGGAACTGGCCGCCGAATATCCGGACTGCATCGGCAAGCCGATACCGGGCGGCCGATTCACCCTGGAGCAGGTCCCGGATGCCGATGACGAGGAACTGGTCTATCACGGGCCCAATGTCATGCTCGGCTATGCCGAGGACTCACGCGATCTCGCCCTGGGCCGCACGGTCGAATCGCTGCGCACCGGCGATCTGGCCCGGCGCACACCCGACGGGCTGTATCAGGTGGTCGGCCGACGTAGTCGGTTCGCCAAGATCTTCGGGCTGCGCATCGATCTGCAGCGGCTCGAATCCGGTTTAGCCGCAGCCGGTTTCACGGCCTGCTGTACCGATAGTGGCGAGCAGTTGGTCGTCGCCGCCGAATATCCGGCGGAATCGCTCGCCGCGACCACCGCCGAACTATCCGGTCTGCCCGCGGCGGCCATTCGCGCGTGCCCGGTCGAGGAGATGCCGCGCCTGCCCAATGGCAAACCCGACTATCCGGCGATACGCCGGCTCGCCGCACCCGAACCCGAGCTGCCCGTGCGCGATATCCGCGCGCTCTATGCCATTGCCCTCGGCATCGATCCCGCGCTGGTCCGGCCCGAGAGCACCTTCGTCGATCTCGGCGGCAACTCGCTGACCTACATCACCACCTCGACCCGCCTCGAGCGGGCACTCGGCCGACTGCCCGCGAACTGGCCGAACCTGACCATCGCCGAACTCGAACGAATTCCGGACGGGCACCGGGCATTCGGTCGGACAGTAGATACCCCGACCTTATTGCGCGCCACCGGTATCGTGCTGATCGCGGGCTCGCATATCGGCATGTTCGTGCTCTGGGGCGCGGCACATATCCTGCTCGGTGTCGCCGGGTTCAACTTCGCCCGGTTCGCCGTCACCATGCCCCCGCGTGCCGAACGGCTGCGGCACGCGCTGCGCACGGTGGCGCTCATCGCCATCCCGACCGCCGCCTGGGTGGCGCTCACGCTGCTGTTCACCGACTATTACGGCTGGCAGAACGTGTTGCTGCTCAACAAGATTCTCGGACCGCGCGACAGCGATACCGCGGGGCACCTGTGGTTCATCGAGGTGCTTGTGCTGTTCATGGTCGTATCCGCACTGTTGCTGCGGGTGCCGTTCATCGATGCCGTGCAGCGCCGCGAGCCGTTCTGGTTCGCCATGGGACTGGTCGGGTTCACCATGGTGTTCCGATTCTGGACATTCGGGCTCTACCCGGCCCAGGATGTGCCGTTCTCGCCACTGGCCTGCTGGTTCTTCGCGCTCGGCTGGGCGGCCGCGAAGGCTACGACGATCTGGCAGCGGCTGCTGGTGAGCGCCGTGCTGCTGGTTTCGGTGCACGACTACTTCGGCGTTCCCGATCGCGAGCGGCTGGTGATATCCGGTCTGCTGCTGTTGATCTGGCTGCCCGCGGTCCGGGTACCCGCCCTGGTGGCTCAGATCGCCGCGCTGCTGGCCGACAGCTCGTTATTCGTCTATCTGCTGCACTGGCAGGTGTATCCGGCATTCGGGCAGCACCATGTCGCAGCGCTGCTCGCATCCCTCGCGGCCGGTGCGGTCGCAACCTGGGTGGTGGCGAACCTGCGACGCAGATCAGTCCTGGTGCACAGCTTCTTCGCCAAGAGCCGCGTCTGGAAGCGCGCAGCTCTCGATGGTCCACACCTGCGCGGCCGCGTCCTGGGCCAGCTTCGCGATCAGAATGTCTCGCGGAATCGTCTGGCCGGCAAGGTGATCGAGTGACGGCACCACCACATGATGCGCGTCCGCCCGCTTGAGCTCCTGGGTCAGCTCGGCGAATGCCGTGCCGTCACCGGAAGTCGATTCATGGAATGTTGCGGCGAAGCAGAGCCCTTCCTCGCGGGCGAGGCTGCTCATCGCATCCTCGAGCTCTGCACTGTGGCCATCGGCCAGATCGTCACGCAAGTATCCATAGATCAACGCTTCCACCCGAACCTCCGTTGGATTGGGGATCTCTCGCTGTTCTCTTATGTGGATCACCCCCGTCGCCGAGGGGCACCGCGTACTTGCACAGCAGACGCACTTACATCTGGAGCGTGGCAAACCTTCCGCGCCTATCCAGCATGTCGGATGCAAAACTGCGAGTGCAGGTGTCAACCCGGTGACATCTGTATGCCCTATCCGGGCCGCTGAGCGTTAACTGATGAGATACTACCGACGTGGCCGCTGGAGACGATCGACCCGTCTGGGCTGTCCGAATGCGCTCCGAACGCGATGCGCGGGGGTGGTCACAAGCCGACGCCGTCCGTGTCATGCGTACGAAGTCTTCGCACAACCTGCCGACGGACAGTACCCTGCTGCGTAATTGGCGACGCTGGGAGTCGGGCGAGTCGCGTCCCGACGACTTCTACGCCCCTATCATCGCCGCCGTATTCGATACGGTGACCGCCGCGTTCTTCCCGAAAAACCGTCCCAACCGCGACGATGAACTGCTCTCGGCAACCGGGATGGACACTCTCGAATTCATTGGCAGGCTGCGGATGTCCGACGTCTCCACGGCCACCCTCGATGCCATCCGCATCACCGCCGAGCGGCTGTGTTGCGAATATCCGATCGCCGATCCGCACGATCTGCATACCGAGGGCACATCCTGGCTGCGCCGCATCACCTCGCTGCTGGACGGCAGACTGACGCTGGCGCAGCATCGGGAAATCCTCGTACTGGCCGGTTGGGTTGCGCTGCTGGTCGGTTGCGTGGACTACGACCTCGGTCGGCGCACCGCCGCGGAAGCCACTCGCCGCGCCGCCTATTCGCTCGGCCAGGAAGCGGACAATGCCGAGATCACCGGCTGGAGTGCGGAAATGGCGGCCTGGTTCGCGCTGACCCAGGGCAACTATCGAGGCGCGATCGAAGCGGTCGCCCCGGCGTTGACGACCTGCGCCGGACTCGGCGTCGGTGTCCAGTTGTGTGCACAACGTGCGAAGGCCTGGGCCCGACTCGGGAATCGACGCGAGGTTGAAGCGGCGCTGAACCAGGGGCGAGCTATCCTCGACCGACTCGACCACCCGACCAATCTGGACAACCATTTTGTGGTCGATCCGCAGAAGTTCGACTTCTATGCCATGGACTGCTACCGAGTCGCGGGCGAGGATCTGCTCGCGGAATCCTATGCGCGCGAGGTCATCCGCCACTCGACCCGCGCCGACGGCACGATACGCAATCCGATGCGGGTGTCCGAGGCACACCTCACCCTTGCGGTGGTCGCGGTGCGCGGCCGCGATCTGGAACTCGCGCTGGACGAGGGTATGCGGGCCTTCGCGGGCAAGCGTCGGTCACTGCCGTCGCTGATGTGGATCGCGGGCGAGGCGGCACGCGAAATCATCGAGCGCTACCCCGGCGATCCGCGCACCCGGGTGTATCTTGATCAGTTGCGGACCTTGTCCTGCGAGTGATCATTTCGGCGCACGTTCGACTCATCGCCGGTGGTAAGGTGCGCGACGAATCGGGTACTCGACCTACTCGATACATCCGAACGCGAACTGCTGCTACAGATTTCGCTTTCGCGAACGCTGCTGCGCGATCTGGATATCTTCCTTGCCCGCTTCGGCGCCGACGCGGCATGAGACCAGCGCCGCGAAGTGCTTGCGGCCACCGATACATTGCTCAGGCTGACACTATTGACCACCGATATCTCGTGCACTCGTCGGTCGCCCAGGCCCTCGATGCTCACCGAGGCGCCGATCGGATCCGCCGCCACCACCGCGCCCATGTGATGCGGATCGCCCGAATCTCTGCTGGTTTTCGGGATCTCGACGATTACAGCGCGGCTTGCGGACAGCTACTCGCCGTGGGCCGGCCCGGCCGTGCGCGGTATGCTCCGCGGCCTTCGCCCATTCGGTCACTGTGTTGTCCAGCAGTGCCCTCCAGTTCGTCCTCGAACAAATCAGCTGAACCCATGCATCACGGCCGGATTCGGAATCTCGTGAGCCGGATCTCCGCGCGCCGCGCGACGGTGGTGATCGTGGATTCCGATGTGGCGATTCGGGCAGCGGCCGATGTTTGTCGCCGCACCGGTGCGAGGCGCGCGAAGTGCCGTCGCGCCATCAATTGTTCACCGTCGCAATGCCGCAGAGTTCGCAGGTGATCGCGCTGTACGACATCGCCACCGTGCCGAAGGACCGTCTGACCGCGCAGGTCGGTGACCCCACCCCGAAGGTGCTCGAGTAGGTCGAGATCGGGCCGCGGGCTCGATTCGACCTATGAGTCACCAAGTGGCGAACAGGTGCAAACCGGACGCGGCCACGCCGAATGGGGGTCGGTCTCGACACCTGCGACCGACCCGCTACTACCCTGTTCCCGGTGACCGACTCCGATGACGGCCTGCCGTATGCCGCACCCGCACTGTGGGATGAGCGGTTGCGGCTGTTCTCCTTCGCCACGGCCGAGAAGCGGGCGGAGTATCTGTGGGTGCTGCGGGCGTTCGACAGTGCGCGAGCGGCGTATGTGGTGTTGCTGCACGCCGACGATGTCGCGACCTGGATCGAACGCAGTGCGCCCGATGCGCCGCAGCTGATCGGCGCGGAGATCGGGCCGCTGCTGGATCAGCTGCATCAGTGGGGTGTGGTCGAGCGCAGCTACGACGGGACGCGGGCCGCGACGCTCGCGGAATATCGGAACCGGCACTACGTCTATCAGCTGACCCAGGCCGGATTCAAGGCATATCGCGCGGTCGCGGGTGTGCTCGAGGCACGGCTGGACGAGGCGGCACTGTCGCGACTCGTCCTGCCCGAACTGCTCGCAGATCTCAATGCCCTCGCCGAGGCGAACAAAGCCGCTGATGCGGAGCGCGTGTACCGGACGCTGCGCCGACTGGATGCTGCACTCTCGGATATGGCGGCGCGGGCCGCGCACTTCTACCTCTCGCTCGGCGATATGGTCCGCACCACCGAGATCACGCCGGAATCGTTCCTGGCGCACAAGGATGCACTGCTCGCGCATATGCGCGAGTTCAGCATGGATCTGGCTCGCTTCGCGCCGCGCCTGGCCGCCGCGATCGGCGAAATCGAGGAGACCGGCGTCGACGAACTCATCACGCGGGCGGCGCGTTGTGACGAACGGGTGCTGCTGAGTCCGGCTGAGCGGCAAGCAGATTGGCGGGCGCGCTGGCAGGGGCTGCGAACCTGGTTCGTCGCGACGGCCTCCGAGATTCCCGGCGAATCGGCTGCGACCGAGGCGGATCGGCTGCGGGAGGCGACCATGAGCGCGATTGCCGCCGTACTGTCGCTGCTGCGGCGGGTCACCGAGACCCGTAAGGGCGGAGTGAGTCGCGAATCGGCGCTGCGACATCTTGCTGGCTGGTTCACCGCCGCGCCGACTACCGACAGCGCGCACGCACTGTTCGACGCCGTCTTCGGTCTCGGTCGGCCGCGTCATATTTCGCTGGAACATCCGGATGCGGATCTGATTCCCGCGATCCGCTCCTGGTGGGAGGCGCCGCCACTGGAAATTTCACGCACACTCGCCGAGACGGGCCGGCCGCCGCAGGCCGGCGCCCCCGCCCGAATTCAACGCAATGACGCGGGAATTCGCCGACTCCGCGAGGCGCAGCTGGACGCGCAGCGCGCCCGCGCCGAGGCCGCCAAATCCTTGGCCGCAGCTTCGGTGCACGAGCGCGTCCTCGACGAACGAGAGACCGAGGTGCTGCTGCGCCTGCTCGACTCCGCATCTACTGCCTGGGTTCCGGTCAGCGGCCGCATCGAGGGCACCACCGGCTCCGATAGCGGCGTCACCCTCACCGTCTCCGAACATCCGGGTTCGACGGTGATCCGCACCGCACGCGGCCTGCTGCATTTGAACAACCGCCGCCTCGAGGTGACGCAGTCGACCCGCGGACGGCGCGGATGATCAACGCCCGTCGCATCGACTCCCTCGCACTCGACAACTACCAGCGCGCCGCCCGGGTGATCCTGGCCAACCACCTGGTCACCCGGACCTATCCGGATCGGATCGCGCTGCCGCTGATCCGGCGCTGGGCCACCGAGCTCCGCGAGGATCTGGCCGAGTTGTTCGGCTATCGGCTCGAGGTCACCGAAACGACGGCCCGGGTCTTTCCGGTCATCGATCGGCTCGACTCCGGCAAACCGGCCCGCGCCGTCACCGAGCGCGTCTTCGACCGCCGCCGCTATGCCTACCTGGCCTTGGCGCTGGCAGCGCTCGGCCGCGCGGGCGATCAGATCACGTTGTCGGAGTTGGCCGATCAGGTCGCCGCCTATACCGGCCGGGTCGACGGCCTCGAACTCGCACCCGACCGCGCCGCCGATCGCGATGCGTTCGTCGATGCCGTCGGCTGGCTTGCGCATCGGGGCGCGCTCACCTTGGCCGATGGCGACGCGGGTGGCTGGGCGGCCGATCCGGAGGCGGGCGAAGCGCTCTATGACATCGACCGACCGGTGGTCTTCGCACTGTTCCGACCGCCGCGTGCGCTGCAGCATCTGCACAGTGTCCGTGGTCTGTTGACCGAGGACGCGCTCGCGCACGGTCCGGCCGCGAATGCGCAGGCTGCCGATGCGGCGCGGCGGGTGCGGCGCGGTCTCGTGGAGCGTCCGGTGGTATATGTCGAGGATCTGGCCCACGACGAGCGTCCGCTCTTGCTGCAGGATCGGGTCGTCGCGGATGTCGAACTGTTCACCGGGCTGCGGGCCGAACGCCGCGCCGAGGGCGTCGCATTGATCGATGTGTCCGGACGTCTCTCCGATGTCCGATTCCCGGGCACCGGGACATTGGCACAGGTGGCGCTGCTGCTGGCCGGTGAGATCGCCGATCGCGTCCTCGATATCGACAATCCGGTACCGGTGCGACCCGGTGCGCCAGATCCGGCCGTCGGGCTGGCCGGACAACTCGACGGCGCCATCCCGGAATCCACGGTATTCGTCCCGCTCGCCGATCTCCCGTCGACCGATCCCGAAGTGGTGGAGGAGCTTTCCGATCTCGATGCGGAGGCGATGGCGCACGTGCGCGCGACGTACCCGTTCGTCGAAGCGAGCTGGGTCGGCGAGACCATGCAGGCGCTGACCGACCGCTACGGTCTCACCTTCGCGGCGCAGTGGCAGGCCGATGTTCCCGGGCTGACCAGGGAGGTGAGCGCCCTATTGGAACGACTGCGGCTGGTCCAGGTGGTCGCGGACGGTCTGATCATTCTGCCCGCACTGGCCCGCTACCGCGGCGCGGTCGTCACCGTCCGCACCAAACGGGCTGCTGAATTGTTCGTCACCGCCGCCGACACGGTCGGGGCCGACAGCGTTGGCACGGAAGGGATTTAAACCATGTCGCTCATCCATGGCGGAGTGCGGTTCGTCCCGACCCGCGCCGGAATCATCAACCTGTGGGATTACCGCGACCAGGAATACTGCTTCGCCGATGGCAGGCTGGTACTGCGCGGGCCCAATGGTTCCGGCAAGACCAAGGCACTCGAGGTGCTGTTCCCGTTCGTGCTCGACGGCCGGATCGAACCGCGCAGGCTCAATCCGTTCGCGGGTGAAGAGCGCACGATGAAGTCGAACCTGTTGTACCGCAAGCAGGAATCCGCGTATTCGTATGTGTGGATGGAGTTCGCGCGCGGTAAATGGGACGATCCCGAGGTCGTCACCATCGGTATCGGTATGCGCGCCACCCGGTCTTCCGACAAGGTGACGCGCTGGTATTTCGTCGCCGACGGGCGGGCGGGCGTCGACTTTTCCCTCATCGGCCCCGACGACCGGCCGCTGACCCGCAAGCAGTTGGCCGAGCAGATCGGCACCGATGCCATCGTCGATCGACCAGTCGAGTACCGCAACGCGATCGATGCGCGCATGTTCGGTCTCGGCACCCAGCGCTACGACCAGCTGATCAATCTCATCCTCACATTGCGTCGTCCTCAGCTTGCGAAAAACCTTGATCCGCGCGGACTTTCGCAGGCACTCACCGATGGCCTGCGCCCGCTCGACGAACAGCTGATCCTGGACGCGGCGCGTTCGTTCAGCGATATGGAGGAAGTCGGGCGCACCCTGGAGGGGCTGGTCCACGCCGATACCGCCACCAGGTCTTTCGTCGATGTGTACCGCAAATACCTTGCGGTGCAGGCGAAGACCGATGTCGATCAGGTGCGAACCCGGCTCGACGCGGTGACGCACGCCAGCACCGCCCTCTTCGCCGCCACCGCACTGCGCGAACGTCGCGAGGCCGAGCGCACCGCCGCCGAGGCACGCGCCGACGATGCCGACCGCGCCTACGAACAAGCGCTCTCCGATCGGGAAACCCTGCAGCGCTCCAGCGCCTACGAGGGCAAACAGCAACTCGACGATCTCGCCGACGCGGTCCACCGCCTGGAGACCTCGGCCGGTGTGCACAAGGACAAGGCGCTCAAAGCCCGGCAAACCCTCGATCAGCGCAGCGCGGAGGCCGAACGCGCCAAGGCGGCCGTACAGAATGCGGCCGCCGCGCTGGCCCGCGGCGAGGACGAATTGCGTGCTGCCGCCGAGGAGGCGGGCATCACCTGGGCCGGACCGGCCGATCAGGCGCGCGGCGATCAGCTGACCGCGGCAGTTCGCGGACATGCCGAGGAGCGCGACGCCGACGTCCGCGCGGTCCGCAAGGCGCTCGGTCTGATGGATTCGGCTACGGCCGAACGGAATCGGGCCGAACAGCTCGCCGAACGCGCCAGGGCACTGCGTGAATCGGCCGCCGCCGAGGTCTCGGCCGCCGAGGCGGCCGTTGTGCTTGCACGCACCGAAGCCGGTGGTGCACTGCGCACTTGGTGGGAAACGCATCGAGAGGTGTACTCCCCCATTCGGAAGGGCCTGTACGAGGCGCTCGACACCGCATTGGCCAGCGCGGGCTCCGATGAGGCCGCCGGTGTCGCCGAGGTTTTGACCGAACGCGCCGAACCGCTGCTCGAGGACATCCGCACCCGCCGTCAAGAAGCGCGCACCACGACCGCGTTGGCCGGTGACCGGCTCGTCGAACTCAATGCCGAACGCGATGAGGTCGCGGCCCAACGTGACGAGGCCCCACCGGTTTCCGCCGCTCGTGCGCGGAATGCACAAGGCCGTCCCGGTGCGCCGCTGTGGCGACTGATCCGGTTCGCCGATCCCGTGACACCCGCGCAGGCCGCGGGCATCGAGGCCGCACTGCAGGCCGCGGACCTGCTCGACAGTTGGGTCTGCGCGGAATCCGAACGGCCGGAATACACTTCGGACCAGTTCCTGGTTCCCTTGCCGGCCGACGCGCGGCCGTCCGGTCGAACACTGGCCGATGTCCTTGTCGTGGAGGATGATTCGGCCGATCTCATGGTGTCGAAACAATTCGTCGCGGACGTGCTGGCCTCCATTGCCCTCTACGACAAGGACGCCGAACTCGGCACCGAGGTCGCGGTCAGCACCGCCGGCGGATTCCGCCAAGGCGTCCAGGTCGGGCGCCACCACAAACCCGACGCCGAATTCATCGGCGCCACCGCCCGCGCCAAACGTCGGGAAATCCGGCTCGCCGAGTTGGCCGCCGCCATCGAAGCCGCCGAGCAGACGCAGGGGCAGGCTCGGGCCGACGAGTCCGCCGCGAGCGCCGAACTCACGCGCATCTCCGCCGCCGCCAAGGCATTGCCGCGCCCTTCGGCCGTTACCGCCGCCCTGCGCGCGGTTTCGGAAGCCGCGGGCATGATGCGCTCGCGTTCCGAGGCCCTCGACCAGGCCGAACGCGACCTCGACCAGGCGGTGACCGAGGCGTCGGCGGTCGAGAAGAAGCTGCGCTCGGTCGCCCGGGCGCATCGCACTCCGCGCGACGCCCGCGAGATCGATGCGCTCGCCGCCGCCATCCGTCATTTCGAGAACGCCGGGACCGGCCTGTTGCGCCTGCGCGCCGACCACGAGCGGGAGCGCGAACGCGAACGCGAAGGTTCGGACCGCTTCGACGAGGCCCGCGATCTGGCCGAGGCCTTCGCCGAAGAGGCCGAGGCCGCCAATGCGGGCTACCAGGAGCAGCTGCGCAAACTCGAGACCCTGCGCGAGGCGCTCGGCGCGGGTGCCGCCGATATCGATCGCGAACTGGACCAGGCGCGCGCGAAAATCGAGGCGACCAGGGCCGAGCAGAAGGCCGCCCGCAAGGCGGCCAATGCGGCGATCGAGGCAGTCGGTGATGCGGAGGCGGCCTACCGCACCGCACACGAATCGCTCGGCACCGCGCTCACCGAGGTTCTGGCCGACGTGAAAGCCCTCGCCCCCTACGCCCAACCGGATCTGCTCACCTTGCTCGGCGCGCCCCCGGACAGCCGCTGGCCGAGCAGCGATGCCGCCTGGTCGACCCCCGCACAACTGCTCTACCGCATTTCGGCGGCCGGGCCGGAGGTCGAACCCCAGGTCCTGCCGGATGAGGTGGCCGAGCTCTTCGACAACCTCACCACCGCAACATCTTCGGTGCGGGCCGGCGAGGCGGCCCGCAAATCCACCCGCAGTGCGGTGACCTCGGCACTGCAGGAATTCGATGCCGCACTGGCCGCTTCCGGCCGCGACTACCGGCTGCAATGGGATGCCGCGGACGGCCTTACCGTCGTCCAGGTACAGGATGACAACGGGCTGTCGGCCCTCGCCGATTTCGCCACCCGCATCGACTCCGCCCGCCGCGATCAGGAACTGCTGCTCACCGACGCCGAACGCCGGATCCTCGAGGACGCGCTGCTCACCGGCTTGGCCCAGCAGATCTACGAACGCACCAGCGATGCCCGCGATCTCATCGCCCGCATGGGTGCGGAGATGAAGCAGCGGCGCATGTCCTCGGGCAATACCATCGGCGTGCACTGGGTGCTCGCCGATTCGCTCTCGGATGCGGCCCGCGCCATGTGCAAGCTGTTGGATCGCGACGCCTCGGCCCTAGTCGCCGATGATCTGGCGGCCATCCGCGCCCATTTCGCCGCCGAGATCCGGGCCGCGCGCGCCGCGCATCCGGAGCGTTCCTACCCCGAAATCCTTGGCGCGACACTGGATTACCGGACCTGGCGGGTGTTCTCCTTCACCCTTATCTCCGCTGACGGCAGCGAGGACAAGCTGACCGTGGCCAGGCACAGTGCGCTCTCCGGTGGTGAACAGTCGGTCTCGCTGCATCTGCCGCTGTTCGCGGCCGCGCACGTCATGCTCGACTCCGCCGATCCGCAGGCGCCGCGACTGCTCGCACTGGACGAGGCCTTCGCCGGTGTCGACGATAACGGTCGCAGCGAGTTGCTCGGCCTGAGTGTGCAATTCGACCTCGACCTGTTCATGACCGGTTACGACCTGTGGATCACCTACCCGCACGTCCCCGGCTGCGCGCATTACGATCTCGCGCATTCGGCCGCCGAGAACACCGTCAGCGCGACGCTGCTGGTGTGGGACAGTGGCGATCTGCTGGCCGAACACGATGGGACCGATCTCACCGCCGCACTCGGATCCCCCAACCGCCGCCGCGTCCCGAACTCGATCGAGGGCGGGCTGGCGTTGGACAATATGCCGGGCACCCCCGCCCCGGTCGGCTGAATCGCGAACGGATAAGACAGTGCCTTCGAGCTCCACCCCACACCACCGCAAGGTCGCCCTCGCCACCCTGGTCGGCACCACCCTCGAGTGGTACGACTTCATGCTCTACGGCACGGCATCCGCGCTGATCTTCGGTAAACAGTTCTTTCCCACGCTGAGTCCCGCCGCCGGAACGCTGGCGGCATTCAGCACCTTCGCCGTGGGTTTCGGGGCGCGACCGATCGGTGGTCTGCTCTTCGGCCACTTCGGCGATCGGATCGGTCGCAAGATCACCCTCGTGGTCTCACTCTTTCTGATGGGTGTGAGCACCCTGCTCATCGGGCTGGTCCCGAGCTACGGGAGCATCGGATTCTGGGCGCCCACACTGCTCGTCACGCTGCGACTACTCCAGGGCGTCGGACTCGGCGGTGAAGGTGCGGGCGCGGTGGTGCTATCGATGGAGAATGCGCCACGGGGACGGCTCAATCGGTATGCCAGCTTCCCACAGATGGGCACACCGGCCGGGCTGATTCTGGCCAATGCGATCTTCCTCGGCACCAGTGCGCTGCTGCCGGATTCGGCCTTCCTGAGCTGGGGTTGGCGAATTCCGTTCCTGTTCAGCGCGATTCTTGTCATTGTCGGGCTCTGGATTCGGCTCGGTATCGCCGAATCCGCGGACTATGCCGAAATCGTCCAACGCGGCGAAGTCGCGTCGTTTCCACTTCGCGACGCCCTTCGGGTGGGAGCGGCGCGGCTGCTGCTGATTCTGTTCGCCGCCATCTCGACTTCAGCGGTCGTCTATATCTTCATGGTTTTCACGTTGAACTATGGCACCAAGGCGCTCGGGTTCAGCCGAGACTTCCTCCTGCTCGGCGTCATCGTTTCCGCCGTTGTCTGGTGTGCGACCATGCCCGGCTGGGGCTCGCTCGCCGACCGCTACGGCACGCGTCGGATATTCCTCGCGGGCACCGCCGCCCTGACGGTGTGGTGTGCGGTGTACTTCCCGCTGCTGAACACCGGCAACAGGGCCGTCGCGTTCCTGGCGCTACTCGGTATGGGCGTGACGCTGCCGATCTCCCACAGCGTCGGCGGCATCATCATCGCCGAACTGTTTCCCCCCTCGGTCCGCTACTCCGGCACGTCACTGATCGTGCAGGCCTCGGTCGTTCTCGGCGGTGGCCTCGCCCCGCTCATCGCAACCGCACTGTGGACCGCTGGCTCGACCTCTGCGGCGGTGACCTGCTACATCGTTGCCGTCTGTGCGCTGAGCGCGATCAGCACGGCGGTGCTGATGCGGGCGCTGCCGAACCGGGCAGCGCAGGCGCAGACCTCGACGCCCGTATCGGTCCGCTGACCGGCTACAGCCCGGAAGAGCCGCTGAGCCACGGCGGGAGCGGGATCGACGGCAGCATCGGGAGGACGGGCGGGATCGGCAATGACGGAGCCGGGGCGGTACCGCCCTCGCTCGCATCCGCGCGCAGTGCCGGGCAGGCGCCGCCCGGGGCGGTGGCGAGTTCGAAATGCCACCATTCGTTCTGATAGATCCGGCACAGGCCCCAGCGATTCCCCTTCGCCTCCAGCCACTGCGCCCCGGCCTGCGGCCCCACGTCGATCGCCCGGCCCCGCACATGCGTCGACTCATTGGGCGGCAACACCCACCGCCGCGCCTCCTCGGGACTGCCATAGGTCCGCACGCCGTCGTCCCACAGCGCCTGCTGCTCGGCGGGCGTGCGGTAGCCGGAGTTGATGTACAGCGCGACCCCTTCAGCATCCGCCTGGTGCTCGGCCTGTGTATACGCCGCCGTGAGCCCCGGCTCCAGCCCCTCGGTCCCGCTGGCATTGCCGGCCACCTGCTCGACCGGCGCGGCCGTGGCGGTGGGCATGGCCAGCCCGGCCGCAACGATCACCGGGAACAGCCCGGCGGGTATACCCAGCAGGGCCCGGGCACGAGGCGTTAGCAACATGTCAGCGATAGTAACGGCCCCCCGCGGGCCGCGGACCCGCATCTACTCCCCTACGGCCCACACGCCGCCGTCGATCACCCTTAGCAACACACCGGCGAAGGCGAGGACACCGCCGTGTCCGAACGGACGTCATTCACATAGCTTTCCACATACACACAGCACAATAAATCACCAATGTCCGAAACATCCTGTGCCACGCCCGATTTGTCGCAGCGGAAATCCTGCTGTCCACAATGTATTCCAGAGTTGTGGAGCACGATCAACAATCCACAGCAACCCCCTAGAAAACGCAACCCATTGCACCGCAGACCATTCCGCCGCGACACCGTAGCCGCTGACGCAGAACGGGTGGCCATCGCGCACAAGTAACAACTGCACGTGATAGCCATCCGCTATATTTGGTGTCGATCGGCTAGATGTCAGGGGTGCACGGAGTACGCACCGCGGATCGCTTCGGCCGCTTCACGATTGCAGTCGATGCGCTCAACGATTTCCGGAACAGGCACCCGCGCGTAGGCGATGGCGCATTCGACGCTGCGGGAGTGCAGATCCGATTACCAGCTCGCGACAGCGATGCGGCGTTCTACCAGACCGTCCGGCTCCGGTAGGCGCGCAACGACTTCCCATGCCTCCGGCCCCACCGCCGATGCCGGCGGTGCCGGCGGTTCGAGATGGGACCGCGGAACACGATTCCGGGATAGTCGAGCTGATCGAAATCCTCCCGGATCAGCAGTTGATCAGCACGGTCGAACCGATTCCCGCACGCGCGGCGCGTTCGACCAACCGACGGCTGGCGGATTCCGAGAGGCGAAGCGACATCCTCATTGCCCTCCTCGACCTCCATCGACACCGGTGCAGCGATGTTCCTCATCAAGTGCGTCGCTTCGGCGGCGTTGCCACCCCAGCGAACGGGGTGGCATTCCAGTGTCCGGACATGCGCCCTGATGGCTGACCGTTTCGAGCGACCCGCCGGCAGTAGCCGGCGGCCGAACGCCAGGTTCGAAAACTGTTCAGACGCGTTCCTTCGAACGGGTGCGCACTCGCAACGCAATCGGCTTCTGCGTTTCCGCGAAGAAATCGTTGCCCTTATCGTCCACGACAATGAATGCCGGAAAATCTTCGACCTCGATCTTCCAGACCGCCTCCATACCCAGCTCCGGGTACTCCAGAACTTCAACGGATTTGATGCAGTCCAGCGCCAGTCGCGCCGCGGGCCCGCCGATCGAACCGAGATAGAAACCGCCGTGTTCCTTACACGCCTTGGTCACCTGGGCCGAGCGATTACCCTTGGCCAGCATGACGAATGACCCGCCCGCGGCCTGGAACTGATCGACGTAGGAGTCCATCCGGCCCGCAGTGGTCGGACCGAACGAACCGGAGGCGTAGCCCTCGGGCGTCTTCGCCGGGCCGGCGTAGTAGACGGCCATCTCGCGCAGGTATTCCGGCATCGGCTCGCCCGCGTCGAGGCGTTCCTTGATCTTGGCGTGCGCGATGTCGCGGGCGACCACCAGCGGACCGGTCAGCGAAAGCCGGGTCTTCACCGGGTATTTCGACAGTTCGGCACGGATCTCCGACATCGGCCGGTTCAGGTCGATCTGCACCACATCGCCGCCGAGGATCGAGTCGGTCTGCTCTGGTAGGTAGTGCGCGGGCTCGCGCTCGAGCTGCTCCAGGAACACACCCTCGGGCGTGATCTTGGCCAGCGCCTGCCGGTCGGCCGAACAGGACACCGCGATGGCGACCGGGCAGCTCGCACCGTGCCGGGGCAGGCGCACCACGCGCACGTCGTGGCAGAAGTACTTACCGCCGAACTGGGCGCCGATACCGAAGGACTGGGTGAGCTTGAACACCTCTTCCTCCAGCTCCAGATCCCGGAAGGCATGTGCCGCGAGCGAACCCTCGGTGGGCAGGGTGTCCAGGTAGTGTGCGGAGGCGTATTTCGCCGTCTTCAGCGCGAATTCCGCACTGGTACCGCCGATTACGACCGCGAGATGGTACGGCGGGCAGGCGGCGGTGCCGAGCGAGCGGATCTTTTCGTCCAGGAACTCCAGCATGCGCGTGGGATTCAGTACGGCCTTGGTCTCCTGATACAGGAACGACTTGTTCGCCGAACCGCCACCCTTGGCCATGAACAGGAACTTGTAGGACGGATGCGCGGGATCGCCCGGTGTGGAGTACAACTCGATCTGCGCGGGCAGATTGGTGCCGGTGTTCTTCTCATCCCACATGGTGATCGGCGCGAGCTGAGAGTAGCGCAGATTCAACTTGGTGTAGGCGTCGAATACACCACGGCTGATCCATTCGGCATCGTCGGCACCGGTGAGCACACCCTCGGACTTCTTGCCCATCACGATCGCGGTGCCGGTGTCCTGACACATCGGCAGGATGCCGCCGGCGGAAATGTTGACGTTCTTGAGCAGGTCCAGTGCGACGAAGCGGTCGTTACCACTGGCCTCGGGATCATCGATGATCCGGCGCAGCTGCGACAGATGCGCGGGCCGCAGGTAGTGGCTGATGTCGTGCATCGCCTCGGCGGTCAGTACCCGCAATGCCTCGGGTTCGACCTGCAGGAAGGTGCGGCCATTGTGTTCGAAGGTGCTGACGCCCTCGGTGGTGATCAACCGGTACGGGGTGTCGTCGGCGCCGATCGGCAGCAGATCTGAATAGCGGAAATCCGGCGCGGTCACGGACGCACTCCTTATTCGGTCTCAGGGCTGACGCCCAGCCGGGGCCTTGGGTAGGTCTTCGGCAGGCTGGTCACGAGCACAAGGAGCGTATCCAGTAATAAGAGTCCGACCATTGCTTAGGCAACCCTCACTCGATGCATCCGGCCAAAAGGTTGCACGTTCAACCCCGCGGGTGCTACCTCTCAGATCTGGCAGTTGTCGCGCGAGATCACACGACGTGACAATTCAATGACTAGTCAGAGTTTGGAGCGCTCTCGTGACCGATTCCCACTGGCTCGATGACATCGAAATGCGCACATGGGTGGGATATGTGCGCACCAGGGACCTCATCGCCGCTGCGGTCGGGCGCGACTCATCCCGCGAGTCGAACCTCACCTACGTCGAATACTCGGTGCTGGCCTACCTAGCCGACGCACCCGATCACCGACTCACCTTCGCCGATCTCGCCGCCAAACTCGAATGGTCGCAGAGCAGGCTGTCCCACCAGATCACCCGCATGGAGAAGCGCGCGCTGGTCGCCAGGGAACCGATCCCGGACGACGCCCGCCGCACCGCCGCGCGGCTCACCCCGCGCGGCACCGACGTGCTGACCACAGCCGCACCCGCCCATCTACAGAGCGTGCGCAGACATATGGTCGACGTGCTCGATCGCCAGCAATTGGCCGCCCTCGCCGATATCTACGACACGCTGCTCGCCCATCATCGAAGGGTTGCAGCTCCCGAATAGTCCGCCAGGTCAAGCCGACTGCACGGCCGGGTCCGGCACCCCCAATGCCCGTTCGAACCCGGCGGGCACCACCAGATCGCCCCGATCGAGATCGCCGACACTGGTCTTGCGCAGTCCAAGCAGCGCCGAATCAATACCGCCACGCACGATGTCGAGCACATTCTCGACACCGGCTTGCCCGTTCGCGGCGAGGCCCCACAGGTAGGCCCGCCCGATCATGACCGCGCGAGCGCCGAGCGCCACCGCCTTCACCACATCGCTACCGCGCCGGATGCCACCGTCGAGTACCACCTCGAGCTGCGACCCGACCGCATCGGCCACCACGGGCAATGCCCGAATCGCGGCGGGCGTGCCGTCCAGATTGTTCCCGCCGTGATTGGACACCGAAATCGCCGCGACGCCGGCATCGACCGCTCGCAGCGCATCGTCGACGCGCATTACCCCCTTGAGCATGACCGGCCCGTCCCACTGTTCGCAGATCCACGCCACATCCGCCCAATCCGGCGCGGGAGTCCCCATCCACTCTCCGTAGGCGCCGAAGAAGCCGGGCGCCGGACCGTCGCCGACGGCCATATTCGGCGCGGTGAGATCCGGAATGTGACCAGAGCGAACATAAGTCGCGAGCCAGCGCGGCCGGGCCAGGGTCTGCGGCGCGAATTTCAGCATGGTCTTGAAATCCAGCTTCTCCGGGATCACCGGGCTGCCCCAGTCGCGTCCGTGCGAGAAGGACCAGTCCAGGGTCAGGATCAGACCGACCGCGCCCGTCGCCTTGGCACGCGACATCCGTTGCAGGATGTCATCTTTCGAACCGCACCAGTACAGCTGGAAAAATGTCGCCGGATTCGCCGCGATGACCTCCTCGATGGGCTTGCTCGCGAACGAACTGAGCCCCATCGCGATCCCGCGCGCCGCCGCCGCACGCGCCACAGCCACTTCACCATCCGGATGCACCGCCTGCACACCGGTCGGCGAGATCAGCACCGGCATCGAAAGCTGCTGCCCCAGTAGGGTCGTCGACTGGTCACGATCACCGATCGGACCCGCGCAATGCGGTGCGAAGCCGAGTTCGGTGAAGGCCTGCTGATTTTCGTCGATGGTCTGGCCGCGCTCGGATCCGGCGATCAGTGCGCCGTACACCGACTTCGGCAGTCGTTTCTTTGCCCGCCGCTGTGCCTCGGCAACGGTTTCGAACCAGGGGTTCACAAGAGGGATCCTTTCGGGGACGCCACCGGCCACCACAGCCGGATCTGTTCATTCAGGTCAGTGGCCAGTTGGGTGAGCAGCGCGGCGCCCTCGTCGGCATTCGCGCCCGCGGGGTCGCCGAGGACCCCGTTGGCGCTCACGGCGCGCACGCCACCGGCGCGCAGCAGGGGCAGGATCTCGGCGAGCGGCCTCGTATCGCCGGCGACGGCGCGTTCGGTCCGCACCGCATCCGGGTGCAGCGCCAACTGCATCGATGTCTCGGCGCGGCCCGCATGCGGATCGCCCGGATAGCGCGGCATGTACACCCGAACGTCCCGGGATTCGGTGCGCAGCAACGCCTCCGCCCTGTGCAGCGGATCGAGATTGCCGCCGTGCCCGTTGACGAGCACGATGCGGTCGAAGGTGTCGGTGGCCGAACGGCACAACTCCACGATGAGCAACTCCAGCGCCGCCTGTCCGATCGACAGCGTGCCCGCGAAACCCGCGTGCTCACCGCTGGCCCCATAGGCGATCGCCGGTGCCACGAGCACATCCGAGCGCGCTTCGGCCAGCCGCGTACACAATGCCACCGCGATATCGGTATCGGTCGACAGCGGCAGATGTGGTCCGTGCTGTTCGGTCGCGCCGACCGGCACGGCGAGAATCGCGCCCGCAGCCGCTCGTGATCCGGCCTCCGGCCAGGTCAGTTGTGCGGCCACGGTGTGTTCCGCGGCACTTTCCACCATGCCGCGAGATTATCGTCAGTCACTGACATAATCAAGATCAGGCGATCGACGCCCATAATCAACAGCCGTGACAGATGCCAAGGCGCGGGGCCGTCCACGCGGCACAACCAAGCGCGAACTCGAACTGATCGCCATGCGACTGTTCACCGAACAGGGCTTCGACGAAACCACCGTCGAACAGATCGCCGCGGCCGCGGGCATCAGCGGCCGCACCTTCTTCCGCTACTTCCCCACCAAGGCGGAGGTGCTCTGGTACCAGTTCGACGCCGAGGTCGCGGCGCTGCGCGCCGCCTTCGCCACCGTGCCGGACGAGGTCCCGATGATGACCGCCGTGCGCCGAGTCGTGGTGAATGCCAACCGATATCGCGCCGAAGACGTGCCGGAACTGCGCATTCGCATGCAACTCGTCGGCGGCATTCCGGCACTCGCCGCCACCGCGGGCGCGCATTACGACGCCTGGGAGCGGGCCGTGAGCGCCTTCGCCGCACGTCGGCTCGGTGTACCGGAAGACAGCCTGCTCGCGATGGCGGTCGGCCGCACCACCCTGGCCGCCGCGCGCGCCGCCTTCGATGCCTGGCTCACCCGCGCTGACGCCGACCTCACGGTCTACCTCGACGAAGCGCTCGCGGCCCTGGCACGTGGATTCGCGCCACCGACCGAGGAGCCGGATCTACCATCGAGCTAACGGCAGGTTTCACCGGCGCGCGAGATGGGGTATGACTAGGCTCTGTATCGGCGCGCAGCCGAATGCACGACTATCCCGACAATCCCGTCGAAAGGGGCTGGAATTTCCATGTCCGAGGTGTCCATGAACCTTTCGGCGGATTCCCTGCCCGTAGGACCAGTCGACAACCTGCTTCCGCAGCTGGTCGAACACCTGCGGCAGAACCGGACCGCGCTGCGTGAAGAGTGGGCCCGGCGCATTACCGATGCCCAACTGCTGACCGCCATGACCCCGGAGGAAATCTTCTCCGAGGCGACCTCGATGTACGACAACTACGTCGAGGTGCTCGTGACCGGTAGCGTCGAGGCGCTGCAGGCCTACGCGCGCGATCTGTCCGAGCGCATTATTCCGAGAGGCGTCGATACCGACGAGGTCCTCGGCATCGTGCTGCTCCTGCGTGATGTGCTGGCCCGCTCGCTGTTCGAGAAATACCAGGCCGATTTCGAGTTGCTCAACGCTGTACTCGACGCGTACGAGCCCGCCGCGAATCGCATCGCGAGCACTGTGGCCATCTCGTTCGTGCAGGAGCGCGAGCGTGTCATCCGCCAGCAGCAGGAAGCCATTCGCGAGCTGTCCACCCCGGTGCTGCAGGTGCGTGAGCAGCTGCTCATCCTGCCGATCATCGGTGTACTCGACTCGCAGCGCGCCCGTCAGCTGACCGAACAGCTCCTGCGCGCGATCCGCGCCAATCGCGCGAAGGTGGTCGTCATCGATATCACCGGTGTGCCCGAGATCGACTCCACAGTGGCCAACCACCTGGTGCAGACCGTCGACGCATCCGGCCTGATGGGCGCCAATGTGATCATCACCGGCCTGTCCTCCGAGATCGCCCTCACCCTGGTGACCATCGGCCTCGACCTGTCCAAGATGAATGCGGTCGGCGATCTCCAGGGGGGTATCGAAGAGGCCGAACGCCTACTCGGCTATGAGGTGACCCGCGTGACGGATCGCATGCTCACCGAGCGCGATGGGCGCTGATCGGGCCCAACTATGCCGGTTCCGATCCTCAAACAAGGTACCTATTTGATCGCGTCGGTCCAGTCAGCCTTGACCGACGCGGATACCGAGCGCCTCCAGGACGACCTGATGAAACAGGTCAGCAGATACCGGGCACACGGGATCATCGTGGACGTCACTGCGATAGATGTGATGGATTCGTTCGCGGCCAGATCGCTGCGTACCATCGCGCACATGACGCAGCTCCGCGGTGCCGAAACGGTCATCGTCGGATTACAGCCCGAAGTCGCGTTCGCCATGGTGCAGCTTGGCCTCACCTTCGAAGGCATGCACACCGCCCTCGATCTGGAAGAGGGCTTGGCGTGGCTGAACCGCAAGACTCCGGCCCGCCGCCAGCGAGATGGTCGTGACAGTGGCCGCTGAGAACTTGGTGATCGCGATCAAAGTGTCGGGTGACATTGTGATCGCACGTCAAGCCGGACGTGAGCTGGCGGCCAAGCTCGGTTTTTCTCTGACAGATATGACCATGATCTCGACGGCCATCTCCGAGATCGCCCGCAACATAACCAGTTACGCGGGCAGTGGTGAAATACGTTTGCTGGTCGATGACCGGGAGGGGCGCCAGGCGCTGGTCGTCCAGGCCGAGGATCAGGGGCCCGGCATCCGCGATATCGCCCGCGCACTCGACGACGGGTTCTCCACCGGCCGCGGTCTCGGACTCGGCCTGCCCGGCGCGCGCCGGCTGATGGACCGGCTCACCGTCGAATCCCCACCCGGACGCGGCACGTTGGTGGAGATGTGGAAGTGGGTACCCAACGGTGCATGAGGACGGGATCATCGGCCGGATCGAATGGGCGGTGGCCGGCCGTGCCCTGCCCGGTCAGCGGGTTTCCGGTGATCGCGGCGTGGTGCTCGACGCGGGCGGCGGCGCGGTGCTCTTCGCCGTCCTCGACGGACTCGGCCACGGGGCGGCGGCCGCGGACGCCGCCGATCGCGCAGCGCAGGTGCTCTCGGAGAACCGCGCCGAACCGCTGGACGTCCTGATGGTGCTCTGTCATCGGGCCATGACCGACACCCGAGGTGCGGCAGTGTCTTTGGCACTGTTCGGCGCATCCGATACGGTGCACTGGCTCGGCGTCGGCAATGTCGATTGCCGGATTCTGACCGCGGGTCCGGTCGGGCTCGCCATGCGCGCGACGGTCCTGATGACCGGTGGCATCGTCGGCTATCGGCTACCCCAGAACCTCCAGGTGCAGACCGTTCCGGTGCGGCCGGGCGATCTGCTGCTGATGTCGACCGACGGCATCGTCACCGAATCCGCCGACAACGGCATCGATCCGTCCAAATCCACCGCGCAGATCACCGCCGAAATCCTGGCCAGGCATGCCAAAGACACCGACGACGCATTGGTGCTCGCGGCCCGCCATCGGGGCGGCGTACTGGAGGCATCAGCGTGAACGGCGGACAGCACATAAGCGAGCGGAACGCGCGAACAAAAAGCGCGGCCGCCATCGCGGTCATGGCGGAGCCGAGCGCCAGCGAGGCGGAGACATGAGCGAGCGAAGCGAGCGAACAAAAAGCGCAGCCGCTATCGCGGTCATGGCGGAGCCGAGCGCCAGCGAGGCGGAGACATGAGCGCGGCACTGGCCGCATTTCTCGACGCCTACGCGGATGCGCTACGGCGGCATCTGAACTCACCCTCGCAGGCCGGTCTCGGGGAGGGTTACGAGCTCGGCCGCCGTGCCCTCGTCGAGGGCATCAGCCTGCTCGATCTCACCGAAAACCATTATCGCGTAGTACAAGCCACCGAATCGGACACCGCGGACGCTGACGAATCCGCGAAACACGCCGAGACCGCACTGGAATTCCTGCTGCAGACCCTCGCCGCACTCGACATCGCTACCCGCGGCTACATCGATGGCACCCGACGCGCCGAACAACAGCGTTCGCGCATCGACGATCTCGCGGGGCGCGACGCCTTCCGCACCGCCCTGGTGGAGTCGTTGCAGGACGGCTTCTTCGTCGCCGACGCGCGCGGCACCATCATCGAGGTCAACTCCGCCTTCGGCGCGCTGACCGGCTACGGCGCATCGGAACTTCCGTTCCCGCTGCCGCACCCATGGTCGATGCCGGCGGGTCCGCGCTATCCCGATCTAGGTAGCGAGGCACAGCGGTTCGTGATTCCGGTCAAACATCGCGACGGCCGCACGGTCTGGCTCGCGGTGAGCACCAGTGCGATGGTCGAACCGGAAAAGTACGAGCAGATCTTCGTCGGCACCATCCGCGATGTCACCGCCGAACACGATGCGCAGGCCCGCGATCAGGCGGCGTCGCGACTGGCCACCGCGGTCGGCGCGGCCACCAGTGTCGTCGAGGTGCTCGCCGTCGGGTTGGACGAACTGCGCCGCACCGTCGGTGCGGAAACCGCGGTGGTCATGGTGTGGCCCAACCGCAATACCGGTCCGGAGACATATATCTCGGGGGCCGAGGGTGTTCCGGAAGGTTCGGTGGTCGACGCCCGTGCCCGGGCGCTACTGGATCGGGCCCGGCGCCGGCCGGCGCGCAGCCTGTTCGCGATTCCCGAGGGCACCGAAAGCTCCGAAGGCATCGTCGCCCCGCTCGGTGAAACAGGTGATGCGTCGCTGTGGCTGCGTTTCGCCGCACCACGTGCCGTCAGCGCCGCCGATTGGACATTGTTCTCGCTGCTCATCGGACATCTGAGTTTGGCGGTGCAGCGGGCGCGCAACTTCGATCAGGCGCGCTCGACCTCGCTGACACTGCAACGGGCCATGCTGGGTCCGATCGAACTGCCGCCGCGATTCTCGGTGCACTACGAGCCCGCACTGCCGCCGCTGGAGATCGGCGGCGACTGGTACGACGTGGTGCCGCTGCGCGACGGCACCATCGGCATCGTGGTCGGCGACTGTGTCGGGCGTGGTCTGTCCGCGGCTGTCGTGATGGGCCAATTGCGCACGGCCGCACGGGCTCTCCTGCTGCGCGGCGCGGGGCCGGCACAGCTGCTCGCGGAACTCGATACCGTCGCGAGCCGGATTCCGGGCGCGATGTGCACGACCGTCTGCGCCGCCGTCCTCGATCCGGTGCGCGGACTGGTCCGCTACAGCAGCGCCGGACATATGCCGCCGATTCTGGCCGATGTCGGTCGGCCGGGCCGACTACTCGAGGGCGGGCGCGCGGTGCCGCTGGCCACCTTCGATACGCCACGGCGTCCTGAGGCCACCACGGCGCTCACGCCGGGTTCGACGCTGGTGCTGTTCACCGACGGCTTGGTCGAACAGCGTGGTGTCGACATCGACGACAGTTTCGCCAAGATCTCCGCGGTGCTGGCCGATACCGCGGGCAAGCTGCCGCGCGAGGTCGCCGATGCCGTGCTGTCCCGACTGCGTCCGGCCGCAGGCTACGACGATGACGTCGCCATGGTCGTGTACCGGCAACCTCCGGCAGCGCTGCGGCTCGAGATTCCGGCCAATCCGGATCGGCTTTCGGCCATGCGCAAGCGACTCAAGGCCTGGCTCGCCGCCGCCGCGGTGCCGCACGATCTGGCCTCCGACCTCATCGCCGCGGCGAACGAGGCCTGTAGCAACAGCATCGAACACGCCTACCGCAACGGCGGCGGACCGGTCGGCCGCGCGATCAGCTCAGCGACCGACCTGCTCGGTCGGGCCACCAGCCCCGCGGCGGCGACCACCGATTCCGGACTCGTCGAATTGACCGCCGAATGTGACACCCAAAAGGTCGTCATATTGGTCGCCGACACCGGAACGTGGAAACCACGCTCCGCCGATCCCGGGCCGCGCGGACGTGGCGTCGACATGATGCGGGCATTGACAGAAGAATTGGAGATAGACCACAGCGGGCTGGGCACCCGCGTCCGCATGTCGGTAACCTTGCCCGCGATCAAATCCCCAGTAGCGAACCCACTTCGTGGCACGAACCGCCAGGTTTCTGGATGAGGAATGCAGCGCGAAGGGCAGGTTCATGGCAGATTGTGATGATGTGACAAACAACTCCGGAGACACGTATCCCTTGGCGGACACGATGACCACCACAGTCGAGGCACACGATGGCGCGACCGTGCTCACAGTTTCCGGCGAGGTCGATCTGGCGACCGCGCCAGCACTGGAGAACAGCATCGAGGCCATCCTCGCCGGTAAACCGAGGGTCCTGATCATCGACCTGACCGGTGTCAGTTTCCTCGCCTCGGCGGGTATGGCAACCCTGGTCGCAGCGCATCAGCGGGCCGGCGACGCGACGACCATCGTGATTGTCGCGGACGGTCCAGCGACCAGTCGGCAACTCAAGATGACGAGTCTCGATCAGGTGTTCGCACTGCACTCCACACTGGCCGAGGCGCTGGCCGCACTCCGGTAGACCGACTCGGCCGCAGCTTCACCGGTATGGCCACCTGACCGGGACGGAGCGAGTCTTACGAGCGACGTTCGCGGCCGTCTCGCGGCCGAGTGGTCGAAACGCATGCGCCGAAGGCGCGAGTCTCGACTACTCGGCCGCGCCCATCGAGCGCTGCCGGACGAAGTCCGGCATCAGTCTCTTGCACTGTGGACGAGCGAATACGAAGCCACCGCACACCAGGGCGTCACGAACACGCAGCGCCACAGGCGCTGCTGATCAGACACAGAGTTCGCGAAGTTGCTCGATCAGTTTGACCCGCTCGGCCGGGGTCGCCGCCATCGGCACCACATTCAGCACCGTGACACCCGCCTCGCGGAATGCGGCGACCCGCTCCCGCACGAATCCGGCCGGACCGACCAGCGAGATATCGCGAACCAGATCGTCCGGGACCACCTTGGCGGCCCCTTCCTTCTTGCCCGCCAGGTACAGCTCCTGGATCCGGTCCGCCTCGGCGCCGTACCCGTACTTGGTGGCCAGCGTGTGATAGAAGTTTTTGCCCTTGGCGCCCATGCCGCCGATGTAGAGCGCCAGATGCGGTTTCACGAATTCCAGTAGCGGCGTGACGTTTTCGCCGATGGCCAGTGCGGGCCCGGCGTAGACGTCCAGCTCGCCGAGGACCGGATCTCGCTTGGCCAGACCGGCATCCAGTGCTTCGCCCCAGATCTCCTTGGCCTTCTCCGGTATGAAGAAGATCGGCTGCCAGCCCTCGGCGATCTCCGCGGCCAGCTGCACATTCTTCGGGCCGAGCGCGGCCAGCAGCACCGGAATACGTTCGCGCACTGGATGATTGATCAACTTGAGTGGTTTGCCGAGGCCGGTGCCCCGGTCGGCGGGCAGCGGGATCTGGTAGTACTTGCCCTGGTACTCCAGCCGCTCCCGGCGCCACACTGTGCGGCAGATCTCCACCAGTTCCCTGGTGCGTCCGATGGGCGCGTCATAGGGGACGCCGTGGAAGCCCTCGATCACCTGTGGGCCCGATGCGCCGATGCCGAGTATGTACCGGCCATCGGAGACGAAGTCCAGGCCGGCGGCGGTCATCGCGGTCAGACTCGGGGTGCGGGTGTAGATCTGCAGGATGCCCGAGGCCAGCTGCAGCCGGGTGGTCTTGGCCGCCAGATACCCGAGCGCGCTCACCGCGTCGAACGAGTAGGCCTCCGGCACGAACACGATGTCGAGTCCGGCCTTTTCCAGGTCGGCCACCTCGGCGGCCGCCTCTTTGAAGCCGCCCGAGTAGTTGATGCTCAATCCGATCCGCATAGCACTCAACATAACCGCAGCTACGCACCGGCCGCGCACCGGCTACTCCGGCGCGGGCGGTAGCGTATTCGCCGTAGTTCACCACTGTCGTCACAGGAAATGAAAGGCCACCCGCCGTGTCGCAGCCCGCCTTCGCTGAGGCCACTCTCGCGCAGTACCTGAACGACCTGGCCGCGAAGGTGCCCGCACCAGGTGGTGGCGCTGTCGCCGCGCTGCACGCCGCACAGGGCGCCGCGTTGGTCGCGATGGTCGCGCGCTACACCACTCGAGCCAAGGATGCCGAGCACTGGCCGGTCATCGACCGGATCATCGAGGCGGCCGATGCGGCTCGCGAGCGCGCGCTGGCCCTCGCCGATGCCGACGCCGCGGCATTCACCGCCGTCGGCCACGCCTACAAGTTGCCGAAGGATTCTCCGGAGCAGGCCACCGCGCGCACCGATGCGATTGCCGCCGCGCTGCTCGAGGCGGCCCGGGTGCCCGCCGCGGTCGTCGACGAGGCCGATGAGGTGCTCTCCCTCGCCACCGAACTGCTGCCGATCGGCAACCCCAACGTGGTCACCGATATCGGCGCCGCCGCCGATGCGGCGCGGGCGGCCGCCACCAGTTCGCAGCTCAATATCGAAATCAATGTCGGTTCGCTCAATGCCGAACAAGCCGCCAAGTTCGCATCGGTGCTGATCCGCATCGACGAGATCACCGCCCGCGCGGACGCATTGCACACCGACGTATTGCACGCCGTGCGCGGCTGAATTAGACCGAACGGTTGGATAGTTTGTCGGACTTTATGCCGGGTATGTCGCCCCTATCCGAAAAGCTGTGGACTCGGACGGCTGTTACAGAACCGGTACGTCGGGTTGATCATGAAGTCCTAGAATGGATTTCTGCGTCCCACACCAGCGTGAAGGGGTGGACCATGCGGACCGCACTCAGATATCTGTTCCTCGCGATCACCGTTGTCGCCTTGGCTGCATTCGGGTCCGGAGCGGCAATCGCCACCACGATTCTGAAACCCAGCGCCGACGCGGTCGCCGCGATAACCCCATCCGCGGGCCAGGAAGTCGGCATCGCGGCACCCGTGACGATTCGATTCGCCAACCCGGTCGCCAACCGCGAGCGCGCCGAACGGCTGGTCGATATCCGGGCCACCGACCAACTGCCGGGCACCATCTCCTGGACCGGCGATCGTGAATTGACCTGGACACCAACGAGTTTCCTGCCGGCTCGGGCGCCGATCTCGGTGCAGGTCGGTAACGCGCGCACAGAGTTCCGCACCAATGCGGGCGTAGTGGGCGACGCCGATATGTCGGCGCATACGTTCACCGTGAGCATCGGTGGTGCGGTCGCGCGATCGATGCCCGCGTCCATGGGCAAGCCGGGCTGGGAGACGCCGACCGGCACCTTCCCGGTGCTGGAAAAGTTCCGTTCGGTCGTCTTCGATTCGCGCACCATCGGGATTCCGCTGAGCTCGCCCGAGGGGTACGTCATCAATGGTGAATACGCCGAACGCCTCACGTGGGGTGGCGTTTTCGTGCACTCCGCACCATGGTCGGTGGATTCGCAGGGCTACGCCAATGTCAGCCACGGCTGCATCAACCTGGCTCCCGACGATGCCGCCTGGTACTACGAAACCGTCGGGGTCGGCGATCCGGTCACCGTGCACTGGTGAGCCGTAACCAGTCCGTTTCCCTGCGCGACACCGCCCCTCGATGTCATCACGCGCAGCACACCTGGCAGTATCCTGCCGGGGTTGATACAACTGCGGGATACACGTGATCGTATGACCTGATGAAGGTGGGGCGATGGATCGACCGGATATGACCTCAGGGGCGCATTCCGGGCAGCAGCCGAGCGCTGCGCCACAACAACCGCTCGATGCGCCGACGGCATACCCGGCTCAGACACCGCCGAACCCGTTCCACCGGATCGGATTCACGGAGGACACCGCGCCGATCGGGCCGATTCCGCGAATCCCGGTCGACGGCGCACCGATCGATACGGGTCCACTGCGGCGCGTTCCGACCGACCGTGCCGCAACGCAATCCGGGCCGGTGCCCCGAGTTCCGGTCGAGCGGGCGCCGATGGATACCGACCCGTTTCGGCGCATTCGCGGCCAACATGTTCCGAATCCCCAGGGCCCGAATCCCCAGCGCCCGAATCCCCAGGGCCTGAGGCAAACCGGACCGATACCGCGGATTCCGATCCAGGAAGTCCCGGCGCGTCCCGCCCCGGTTCCGCACATCTCGATGCACCAGACGCCAACTGCGCAGGACAGCGAACAGCTTCCGCTGACGTTGCCGGAACCGATGCGTCATGCGCCCACCCCTCGGAATCCGACCCCTCCGGTGCCTGCTGCACCGCGGCCGCGCCGGCAGACCCCGGTCCCCCAAGATCCGAATTGGCATGCACCTGTTGCGCAGGACCCGAACCGGGGAACTCCCGTCCAGCGAGATCCGGTGCACCAGAGCCCGATTCGTTCGGAGGCTTCGGACGCAGTAGCCGTCCGACACGATCCGAACCACTACCCACCGGACCTATCCCAGCGGGATAGGGTGCAGCAGAACCCGATTCAGGCAGAAGATCGCGAAGTCGGGCTGCACGAGCTGGACTATCGAAACGACCGGTCCGAATGGGTCGACGAACTTCCCGAGGAGCCGAAATCGCCTGCACCGGACTACTTCCGGCACGAGGAGGCATTGGCGGCCATCATCGATCGGTCCGTCCGGAATCCGTCGAAGCGTCGGTGGATGCCCGTACTGGTCGGGTCGGTCGCGGCGGCCGGACTGCTGGTGGTGGCATCCGTGCAGCTGCTGCCGACTCCGCAACCGGCGACCGTAGCCTCGTCCACACCCGGCCAGGTCGCGGTCTCCGGGGCCACGACCACGGCGCAGTGCCCAGCCGAGCGGGTCGGGAACACAATTACCGGTAATGGTGCGGGCGGGTTGGATTCCGGACCGGGCGTCATCCTCGCATTCCAGTACGCGTATTACGTCACCCGGTCGGGTGTGGCGACCCGAGAGTTCGTGACGCCCAACGCATCCGTCTCCCCTGCCAGGACGATTCAACAGGGCATCGATGGCATTCCGGTCGGTACCACCCACTGCATCAGTATTACGCCGGGAGCCCTCATCGGCCAGTACCTGGTGCAGGTGACCGAGTATCGGCTCGATTCGACATCGATCACCTACAAACCCCAGGTCGTCACGACGGCGCGGGTGGGCAGCCGGACGCTGATCACCGGCATCGGCGCGACCTGACCGTCACACCGGCGAATTCCACGGCACCAGTACGACTTTCCCGCGCACGTGCCCGGATTCGCTCAGGTGATGGGCCTTGACCACGTCGGCCATCGGCAGTACCTGATCGATCTCCACCTGCAACCGACCGGCCTCGAACAGGGCCGCCAGCTCGCCTAGATCGCGGCCGGACGGATTGACATACAGCCGCTGGTAGCGCGGATCGTCCTCGGCATCATTGCCCTGCGCATCGATCAGACGACCGGCCGCGGCGAGCACCGGCAGCGACCTCGATCCGTAGGCACCGCCGACGAGATCGAAGACGACATCGACATCACGCACCATCTCCGCGAAATCGCTTGTCGTGTAGTCGATCACCTCATCCGCGCCGATACCCCGCAGGAATTCGTGATTGGCGGCGCGCGCCGTGCCGATCACATACGCGCCGCGGTCCTTCGCGATCTGCACCGCGAAATGTCCGACACCACCTGCCGCCGCATGGACCAGCACGCGTTGTCCGGCAACGACTTCGGCGAGTCCCTGCCAAGCGGTCAGCACCGCGGTCGGCACGGCGGCCGCATGGATATGATCCAGGATCGCCGGTTTCGGCGCGAGGATATCCGCCTGCGCCACAACGTATTCCGCATAACTGCCGGACCGGCTGAGTACCACGCCGTAGACCTCGTCCCCGACCCGGAATTGCTCGACACCGGCACCGACCGCATCGACGATCCCGGAGACATCGATGCCGAGGGTGAACGGCGGATCCCCGAGTTTGCGCAACAGTCCGGACCGCAGCTTCCAGTCCGCCGCATTCATACCGGTAGCGGCGACCCGCACCAGCACCTCGCCCGGTCCGGCGCTCGGGCGATCTTCCTCGACGATTTCCAGGACCTCGGGACCACCGAATGTTTGTTGCGTAATTGCGAGCATGCCACCGATTCTGCTGTCCCTTAGTATCCAAGGGAAAGAAGGCACTTCAATGATCCCGAGGTACCCGATGGATACCATTGTCGACTGCTCCGGCTCCGACAACCTGGTCAAGAGCTATCTGACCAACTGCCCGGCGCGCGAAGTGCTGACGGTGCTCGCCGACAAATGGGTGCTCCTGGTCCTCGGTGTGCTGCGCATGGCGGGCGAGCCGGTGCGCTTCAACGATCTGCGCCGTCGACTCGACGGCATCACCCAGAAGATGCTGACCCGCACCCTGCGCAACCTGGAGCGCGACGGACTGGTCCACCGCGCCGTCTATCCCACCGTCCCGCCGCGCGTCGAGTACTCACTGACGGAATTGGGCGCCAGTCTCGGGGAACTCAGCCACGCGATGGGGGTCTGGTCGGTGCGCCACCAGGGCGAAATCCTCTCCGCCCGCAACGAATTCGACACCCGCGCCACAACCGACCCCGAACCTGTCTGAAGGGCCGCACCTTTGTCGGGTGCGGCGGCTCAGGCGGCTCGGAGGAGGTCCGCACCGGAGGACAGGGCGGCGTAGCGGCCGTCGGAATCGATGAGCTCGCGGTGGGTGCCGCGCTCGACGATGTGGCCGCGGTCGAGTACGACGATCTGGTCGGCATCGCGGATGGTGGAGAGCCGGTGCGCGATGGTGATGGTGGTGCGACCTTCCGACAGCGCGTCGATGGCGGCCTGCACCTCTTGCTCGGTCCGGTTGTCCAGTGCGCTGGTGGCTTCGTCGAGTACCAGGATCGGCGGATTGCGCAGGATCACGCGTGCCACCGCCAAGCGCTGCTTCTCGCCGCCGGAGAAACGGTAGCCGCGCTCGCCGACCAGCGTGTCGTAGCCGTCCGGCAGACTCGCGATCTGGTCGTGGATCTGCGCGGCCCGGGCCGCCGCGTGCAACTCCTCGTCGGTCGCATCGGGTTTGGCGAAACGCAGATTGTCCGCGACCGAGGCATGGAACAGGTAGGTCTCCTGCGAGACCACACCGACGGCGGCCGCGAGATCGGCGAAGGACAAGTCCCGCACATCGATTCCGTCGATCTCGACCCGCCCGGATGTCACATCGTAGAGTCGTGCCACCAGGTAGCCGAGTGTGGTTTTGCCCGAACCGGTTTCGCCGACGATGGCTAGACTGGATCCGGCAGGGACGGTGATATCGATGTCCTGCAATACATCCCGCATTCCGGATCCATAGGTGAAGCCGACGTGCTCGAAGCGGACCTCGCCCCGCACGCCCGAATCCGGTACCGGCACCGGATTCATCGGTTCTTCGATATCCGGCGTCAGGTCCAGGTATTCGAAGATCCGGCCGAACAGCGACATCGAACTCTGGACCTCCACGCCGGTGTACAGCAACTGCACCATCGGCCGCAGCAGGCTCGTCTGCAAGGTCGTGAAGGCAACAAGGGTGCCGATCGACACCAGCGGATGTCCCGCCGCCACAGTCAATCCCGCCGCCCAGTAGACGATCGCGGGCATGGCCGCCATGACGATCTGAATCGTCGACTGCCGCCACCTGCCGGCCATGCCGGACCGGATCTCCAGGTCCACCAGTCCACGCGATTCCTTCGCGAAATCGTCGACCAGCGTGGGTGCGCGACCCATCGTGCGCCCGAGCAGAATGCCGCTCACCGAGAGCGACTCCTCCACGATCGCCGACATGCCCGCCAATTTCTGCTGCCGTTGCGCGGTGATCTTCCTGCGTTCGTCGCCGACGCGCCGACTGATCCAGACGAAGAACGGCAGCATGATCAGTGAGACCACGGTGAGCCGCCAGTCCAGGGCGATCATGGCGATCACCGAGGCGATGACCGTGGTGAAGTTCGAGACCAGTGAGGTCGCGGTCGAGGTGACCGTCGATTGCATGCCGCCGATATCGTTGGCGATACGCGACTGCACCTCGCCGGTGCGGGTGGTCGTGAAGAACGACAACGGCATTCGCTGCAATTGCGCATACACCGCGGCGCGCAGATCGTGCATGACCTCTTGACCGACCGCGGTGGAAATGTAGGTCTGGAGCACACCGAAGATGCTCGTGAGTGTGGCGACCGCGACCATGCCCACCGCGAGTGCGGTGAGCAAGCCGGTGCGACCGTGTGGCAGCGCGTTATCGAGGATGCCACGCAACATGAACGGCGATGCCAGCGCGACCAGTGACGACAGACCGACGAGAGCGGCCACCAGTGCTAGACGCGCACGGTACGGGCGGAACAGCCGGACGATCCGGCGAAGCTGATGTGGGGGCTGCATAGGCGCCTCCTTCCGATGACTACGTCATGAAACTGAGGATGCCTCATAATTGTTCCAAAAACAATGAGCTATGCTCAACAAATGGATACCACGCTCGATCCCGATCTCCCCGAGCTATTCCTGCGCACCGCGAAAAGCATCCGCCGCAACCAGGTCGCCCGACTCGCACCGATGGGTATCACCCCAGGTCAGGCCCGGGCGCTCCGCATTATCGGCCACCACGACGAGCCCCTGCGGATGGCGGCGCTCGCCGATCACCTCGGCATCGTTCCGCGATCGGCCACCACCGTCGTCGATGCGCTCGAAGCCGCGGACCTGGTTTCGCGCGCACCCGACCCGACCAACCGCCGCTCAACCCTCGTAACGCTGACCGACTCCGGCCGCGCCACGCTCTCCCAGATGGCCGCAGCCCGCCGTGCGGCTGCCGAGGAGGTCTTCGCCAGTTTGAGCACCGAGCAGCGCACAACGCTTCGTGAATTGCTTGCCGCACTCGATTCGCAGGCGGCGTATCCCACTGGGACGAAGATCTCGTCGACTTCCCCACCGGCTCAGAGCTGAATCGGGGCAAGTTGGACTTTGCCTTCGGTCCGACTACGAAGGTGGAGACCGCCGCCGGAGCGCGGACGCGCTTCTGTCGCGTTGCCGGTCGCCGTCACCGAATGCACCGAAATCATCACCAAGGCAACGGATTCGGGATTCGCCCCGACTGGCGTCGATCATGCGCTCTGGCACGACGACAAACCGGTCACCCACGGCACGAAGTGGGTGATGGGCACCGACGTGCGCTACGAGCGGGAGCAATACGCGGACCCATCCGACGGATCCTGCGCGGACAGGACGGGGATGCGTGGAGCTGCGCGGGCCGAAATCCTTGGCACCGAGGCTGATCAGGCTCGGCTGGCGTTTTCGGCGGCGGTGACAACGTGGCGCATGAGGAGGGCGGTGGTTACCGGGCCTATGCCGCCGGGGACGGGGCTGAGGGCCGCAGCCTTGCCGCGGACGGTTTCGGCTTCGACGTCGCCGACGATTGTGCCGTCAGCGGATTCGTTGGTGCCTACATCGATGACGGTGGCGCCCGCGCGCACGTGTTTACCGGTGACCAGGCCGATGCGGCCGGCGGCCGCTACGACGATATCGGCTGCCGAGGTGACGGCCGGGAGGTCGGTGGTGCGGGAATGGCAGATGGTGACGGTGGCGTTTTCGGCGAGCAGGAGTTGAGCAAGGGGTTTGCCGACGATATTGGAGCGGCCAACGACGGCGACATGCCGACCGGCGAGCGGGATGTCGTGATGCTTCAGTAATTCGACGACGGCCTCGGAGGTGGCGGGGACGAAACCGTCGAGTCCGGAGGCCAGCAGGCCGAGTGAGAGCGGGCTGACACCGTCGACGTCCTTGGTGGCGGCGATGGCGGAGCTGACATCGTCGAGGGTGACACCGGTGGGCAGCGGGGTCTGCAGCATGATCGCGTCGATGGTGGTGTCCGCGCTGCGGGCGGTGAGTTCGTCGCGAATCCGTTCGATGCTCGCGGCGGCGCCGAGTTCGATGGTGTCGCAAACTATTCCGAGACGTTCGGCGGCCTTGCGCAGCGAATTCACGTACCACGCGCTGGCCGGATCGTCATTGGCCACGATCAGTGCCAGGCGCGGCGCGGTTCCGCTCGCGGTGTGCGCGGCGGCACGCTCCTTGGTGTCGGCGTTGATAGCGGCGGCGAGTTCCTTGCCGGACAGCGAAACGGTATCCACGTTGTCACACCTTATCGGCTACCTCGCGCTCCCGGTTGTGCGGCCGCAGCCGCGCGTCGCTAGCGCTCGGCTCCGCTGCGACCAAGGGGGCGCTGTGTCGATGACTTCCTCGCTGCGCTCGGTCACGGCGCGTGCCCCACGGTGTGCCCTAATGCCGGAGACAACGCCGGGCAATTACCCGAGTATGTCCACTACCAGTCGTATCGTGAGTGTGCTTGCCCACAGCTAACTGTCAGCTGACCTACCGGAATCCCGTTTCACGCGTGGAAAGGTGTCGACTGTGGTGAAGATCTCGAGGCATTGGAAACTATGGGTCGCCACCGCGTTCGCGGCCGCGACCATCACCGGACTATCCGGCACGCCCGCCAACGCTGCGCCGGAAACCGACGCCCTCTACAACTCCGCCCAGCGCGCCTTCACCGACGGCGATGAGTCCGCCGGACGCGCCGAACTCCGACAGCTGATCGCCGCCGACCCGAACGACGCGCAGGCCCTATCGCTACAGGCGATCTGGTCGCATTACGCCGATGACCTGCCCGCCTTGGCCGATTCGCTGGCCCGCCTCACCGTCGTCGACCCGGCAATGGCCCAGGCCACCAACAATGTGCTCGGCGCGATCGGCGCCGCGGTCGCAACCCTGCCGAATCCGCTGCCCGCGATCGTCGGGCCGCAGACCGGAATCGTGGTACTCGGCTACGGCCTGCTCCCGGACGGTTCGCTGCGCCCAGAACTGGTGAACCGGCTGGCCGCGGCCTGGTTGCAGGCGGTCGCCTCGCCACTTTCACCGGTCGTCGTCACCGGCGGTAATCCACAGAACGGGGTCAGCGAGGCCGAGGCCATGCGGGCCTGGCTGGTCGCCAAAGGGCTGCCCGCATCCCGGGTCAATGTCGAGAGCCGGGCCGGATCGACGGTGCAAAACGCACTGTTCAGCACCAAGATGCTGCGTGATATCGGCGCGAACAGCGCGGTCGTGGTCACCTCGCCGAACCACATCCGGCGCGCGGTCGCCGATTTCATTGTCGCGGGCACTCGGGTGGTCGGGGCGACCACCTCACTGGACCAGCTGGTATCGCAGTTGCCGCCACCGGCCAAGCAGGCGCAGCACGGCATCTATCTGGACGCGACGCGAACGTTCCAGCTCGCCACCTCGCGCTGAGCGAAATGGGTCCGAGCGTGCACTGTCTGAAGTGCCACGAATCGCCGAATCCGGCGCAAAAGTGCACGCTCGGACCCACCACACTCGCTTCACACGGCACGATATCCCGATGACAACAAGCGGAGATGTGGTCGCGCAACTGCGCGCGGCGGGCTGTGTATTCGCCGAGGACGAGGCGCGGTTGCTCACCGCCGCCGCGGCACAGACGGGTGCCGATCTCGCGGATTTGGTCGCGCAGCGGGTTTCCGGAACACCACTGGAATATCTGCTCGGCTGGACCGAATTCCGCGGCATCCGCGTGGCGGTTACCTCGGGCGTTTTCGTTCCGCGCCAGCGCACGGCCTTCCTCGTCGACCAAGCCGCCGAACTTGCTCGCGTTATGCCCGCGCAGCCTGTCGTCGTCGATATGTGCTGCGGCTCAGGCGCATTGGGTCTCGCCCTAGCGACAACCTTGGCCGCCGAAGGCCGCCCGATAGAACTCGCCGCCGCCGATATCGAACCCACCGCTGTCGAATGCGCCCGCCGCAACCTCACGCCGATCGGTGCGCACGTCTACGAGGGCGACCTCTTCGAACCGCTTCCTCGTGCATTGTGCGGCCGCATCGATATCCTGCTCGCCAACACCCCGTACGTGCCATCGGAGATGATCTCCAGAATGCCGCCCGAGGCACGCGATCACGAACCACGCATCGCCCTCGACGGCGGACCCGATGGCCTGGATATCTTCCGCCGGGTCGTCGCTGCCGCCCGCACCTGGCTCGCGCCGGGCGGTCATCTGCTGGTGGAATCCAGCCAAGCCCAGGCCCGGCCCGCGATCACCGTCCTCACCACACACGGCTTCACCGGCCGCATCGCCGAATCCGATGAGCACTACGCCACCGTCGTCATCGGCACCAAGCCGAATACGTGACGTGGGCCGCTACTTCTTGCGCCCGGTGAATTCGTCCATCGAGTGGTACACGCCAACCGAGTTCAGGAACAGATCGCGCAGCTTGATCGGCAGCAGGCCGGAGATCGCCTTGTTGAGCCGCGATGTCCACGGCAAGATCACCAGTGGCGCGCCCGCCTTCATTTCCCGCCATGAGGTATCGACGACATCGGCCTGCTCCAGAATCGGTGTGAACAGGAAACCCTTTGCGCCATCGAACATTCCGGTGTTGATATAGGTCGGACAGACTGTGGTGATCCGCACGTGGTGGTGGCCCGCCTGTTCGAGTTCGATGCGCACCGAATCGGACCAGCCGAGCGCCGCCCACTTCGAGGCCGCATACACACTCATGCGCGGATTGGAAACCAGACCCGCCGACGATGCGATGGTCATGACGCGCGACGCACCCGTGCCGCGTACCATCGCGGGCAGAAATTCGAGCGTAATGTACATCGGCGCAAGGGAATTGATCGCCATGGTCTTATCGATATCGGCGCGATCGGTGGTCTCCCAGAAGTAGCTGTTGCCGCGCACGATGCCCGCATTGTTGATCAGGATGTCGATATCGCCGACCTCGGCGCGCACCGCCGCCGCGGCCTCGCTGATGGCTTCTTGCGCGGACACGTCGACAACATAGTGATGAATGGCGACACCGCGACCGGACAACTCGACCGCGGTCTCCTTCAGCGCGGATTCGTTGACATCCCACAGCACCACCGCGGCGGCCCCCTCGCGCACCGCACGCTCGGCGAACTGCTTACCGAGGCCCATAGCCGCGCCCGTGACCAGGACCTTCTTATCCGCAACCGTATCCAGTTTCATCCGTTCTCATCCTGCTTCTTTATTAAATAGATTGCAGCGCACTGCTTTTGGCCCGATCACTTCTGACGCAGTGCCTTCATGACGCCGAAATACAGCGTCATGGTCTTCGCCCACAGTTCCTCGGACATGCCGGGCAGCGGTGCGATCGGGAGCACCCGCTGCACCGCGATCGTCTGGGTGTCGATGTACTTCAACAAGCCCTCGGGACCGTGCCGACGCCCGGTACCCGAAATGCCGAGCCCACCCGATGGCGCGTCCGCACTACCCCAGGCCGCGATGAAGCCCTCGTTCACATTCACCGAACCCGCGTTGATACGTGCGGCTACCTTGCGACCTCGAACGACATCCTTGGTCCAGACACTCGCATTCAGCCCGTACGCGGTGTCATTGGCCTGCTCGACCGCCTCGTCGTCGCTGCCGACCCGATAGATCGACACCACCGGCCCGAAGGTCTCTTCCCGATACACCGCCATCCCGGGGCGCACCCCGGTCAGCACAGTCGGCTCGTAGAAGTACGGTCCGAGATCGGGACGTGCCTTCCCGCCCACCAGTACCTCGGCGCCCTTCGCGAGGGCATCGTCGACATGCGCACTGACGGTGTCCACTTGGCGCTGGAACGTCAAAGATCCCATATCGCACGAATAGTCGAGCGCACCGCCCAATTCGATCGCCCGCACATGCGCGACGAATTCGCCGACGAACTGGTCATACACCTTGTCGTGTACATAGATGCGCTCCATCGACTCGCACAGCTGCCCAGCCGAGGCGAAGCAGGCCCGAATCGCGATCTTGGCCGCCCGGGACACATCCGCATCGCCCAGGACCAACAGCGGATTCTTGCCACCGAGTTCGAGCGAATAGCCGATGAGCCTTTCCCCGGCCTGCTGCGCAATGGTCCGGCCAGTGGCACTGGATCCGGTGTAGTCGACGTAGTCGGCGCGCGCGATCACCGCACTACCGATCACCGAACCGCGGCCGAGCACCGCCTGCCAAAGTCCATGCGGCAGCCCGGCACGCTCGGCGGCATCGATGGCCCACAGCGCGGTCAGCGCGGTCTGGTTGTCCGGGCGCGCGACCACGGCATTTCCGGCCACCAATGCAGGCAGTGCATCAGAGACGGCCAGGGCCAGCGGATAGTTCCACGGCGAGATCACCGCGACCACGCCCTTGGGCCGCTGCCGCACATCGACTTGGGTCAATACCGGCAGCACACCGCGCGGCCTGCGGGTCGCCAACAGCTTCGGCGCGACCGACGCGTAGTACCTGGCATTGACCGCGACATCGCCGACCTCGTCGAAGGCGTGCGCCCGCGACTTACCGGTCTCGGTTTGCACGATATCGAGGATGGTGGCCTGTTCGGCCAGCACGATGTCGTGGAATTTCCGCAGCACCGCGACCCGATCGCGGACCGAGCGCCGCGCCCATTCTCGCTGCGCGGTGCGCGCGGTCGCGAAGGCGGCCTCGATATCGCCGGTCGAGGACTGCGGCAGATCCGCGATCTTGCGCCCGGTCACGGGCGCGAATACCTCGACCGCGGCGGCACCGCCCGCGATCGCACGATCTAGCAGAGGTTGCACCAGGGCCGCGGGCAGGGCCATCGGTTCGGTCAACTGGCGGGCGGTCGTCATTGTCGGCCCTCTCCTTGGTCGGGCGCCTGTGCTGGACGAGGCGGTAAGCCGGTTCATCTATTTCCTGAACACTAGTGTTAGATTAATGCGGGTGCCACGCCGCGTGTCAAGCTGTCGGGTGTGGAACACACACGGGCCAGGCTTCGAGTTGTGAGGCGTCACCATGTCCACTGACAGTTCCCAGACGAAGAGCGCGGTCCGGCGCGGCCGACCACCGCAGACCCGGGAGCAGGCCGAGGAGGTCCGCGCCCGCATCGTGCTCGCCACCGCGGCGGTATTCACCCGCGGCGGCTCGCGCGGACTCAGCGTCGCCCAGATCATCGAACAGGCCGGACTGGCCCGTCCCACCTTCTACCGCTACTTCGGCAATGCCACCGAACCGCTGCACGTCGTGTTGGAGGCATCCAACAAGGGCCTCGTCGACGGCATCCGGACGGCACTGACCGGTCCGGACGAACCTGTCGAACTCGGCATCCGTCTCATCGACGCCTACCTCGGATGGGCCCGCGGGCACGGTGCGATGCTGCGCCCGCTGTTCGCCGAACTGCACGATCCGGCCTCACCGGTATCGGCCTATCGCGAGCAGGCATTGGACGACATCCGCGCGCTGGTGCGTGAAACATTCACGGAATTGGGCCGCGTGATCCCCTCGCCGCTGGATCTCGATGCGGCCCTGCATGTTTGTGAGTACGTGGTCTACCGCATCTCGGCAGGTACCGCGCCCGGCGCCGAGCCGGACGCGGAAACCGTTGCCGCCGCTCGGCTGACCATGATCCGCGTGCTGCTCACCACGCTCGGCACCCGCGCCGATCTCGAATATGCCATGACATTGCCCGGCATCTTCCCGGCCGCGGAATGAACCGTCTACAGATCGAGTTCGAGTTCGCCACCGCGAGAACGCAATACGCAGGTGAGCATCGCATCGGTCCGCTCGCCGGGCAGTAGCGCCCGGTCTCGATGGTCCACCTCACCGGCGAGCACACTCGCCCGGCACGTCCCGCAGAAGCCCTGCTGGCACGAGTAGGCGACGCCGGGCACCGCCCGCCGGATCGCGGACAGCGCGGACTCATCGGCCGCAACATCGGCCTCGGTTCCAGTGCGGCACAATCGAATATGGAACGGTGTGCCGTCGCTGACCGGTGCCGCCGAGAAGCGCTCGGTGTGCAACGAGGCCGTCGGATCGTGCAACAGGAGCACTTTGCGCGCGGCTTCCGCCAATCCTGATGGTCCGCAGACATATACCGCAGCACCGGTCGGTGTCTGTTCGAAGATCATCCGCGGATCCGGCACCCCGAACTCGTCATCGGGTCGCACCACCACATCACCACCGGTGAGGTGGGCCAGCTCGTACAGGAACGGCATTCGCGCCCGCGAGCGCCCGAAATACATGAGCCGCCATGGTATTCCGGCACGTTCGGTGGCGGTGACCATCGGCAGAATCGCCGTGATCCCGACACCACCCGCCACGAAGAAATACTCCGGCGCGTTGATGAGCGGGAAAGCGTTGCGCGGTCCACGTACGCGCAGCCGGTCGCCGACGCGCAGCTGCTCGTGGATCTCGCGGGAACCACCGTCGCCATCGGCCATGTACCGCACCGCGATTCGGTAGCAGCTGCGATCATCCGGATCGCTGTTCAGCGAGTACTGCCGCTGCCGCCCCGAGGGCAGGAATACATCGATATGAGCGCCCGGCATCCAGGCGGGCAGGTCCGCGCCGCCCGGATCGCACAGGGTCAGGCTGACCACATCGTCGGCCTCGACCTCGATTCCCATGATCGCCAGCTCGAAATCGTAGCCGGTGTGGCGCACCGGCTGAGGCCGCGAAAGTAGCTGCGCCGCTTTCCCTTCGGTGAATACCCGCCTATAGGTGTCCACCGCCGACGCGATCATCCGCAGCCCGGAACCCGGCCGGAACTGCTCCTCCACGGCGGTCATGTCCGTGCCGCCGGCGACTGCGCGAGGTAGCGCAGTGCGTTATCCATCGGACCGAGTTGGGAGGGATGGAATCCCGGCCGCAGATAGCGCGGAATCTCGGTGATGAAGGTGGTGATGCTCGGCACCACGCCGCGCAGCGAGGCGCTGGCCATCTGTAGCGGCCACCACCGGCCCTTATTCGGCGACGGGTCGTGATGGAACAGGTAGGCGCTCGAAATCACGAACAGCGCGAGCAATCCCGAACTGGCGATCAGCGCCTGACGCGCCTTGCGGGCATAGCCGCCGTCGAGATACATGTACGCGTCGTAGACCACGCTGCGATGTTCGACCTCCTCGGCGCCGTGCCAGCGGACGAGATCAAGCATTGCCGGATGCATCCCCTTGGCCGCCAATGTGTCATTGGTCAGTAGCCATTCGCCGATGACGGCCGTGTAGTGCTCCATCCCGGCGAACAGGGCCAGTCGCTCACACAGCCATTCGTGTTTGGCCCGGCCGGACAGTCCGTGGTCGCCGAGCAACCGATCGATCAGCCAGGCGACGCGATCCACCATCGGGCCGACCTCGAGTCCAAGGCGCTCCAATTGGTGGCGAGCCTTTTCATGAGAACCGGCGTGCATCGTCTCCTGACCGATGAAGCCGCGGACCTCTTCCCGCAATCGTTCATCATCGATCAGCGGCAGCGCCTCGGCCAGCGCCTGCGCCATGGCGCGCTCGCCCTCGGGGAGCACCAGGTGCATCACATTGATGATGTGGGTGGCCATGACTTCGCCGGGAATGTAGTGCATCGGCACCGAATCGAAATCGAAGCTGACGTCCCGCGCGTTGATGGCATGAGCCTGATCGGCGTAAGCAGTGCCCATCTGATGGTCCTCACGTCTGGTCCCTGAACGATCAATGTATTGCCGACATCAAATGCTGTCAACATCACATGATGTCAACTTCCTGGCTATGGGAGGATCAAGCCATGAACGACGCCGTTTCCGATGGATCGATACCGGGTATGCGCCGCTGGCGCGGCACACCCCCGGCCGACCGAATCGCCGCGCGCCGCGAACAACTCGTCGAGGCCGCCATCGAGTTGATGGCCACGATCGGTGCCTCCGACATCTCCATGCGCGGGGTCTGCAGACAGGCCGGACTCACCGAGCGCTACTTCTACGAGAGCTTCCCGAATCTGGATACACTGCTCACCGCGGCATTGGAAACGGTCGTTCTCGGTGCCCAGGAACGGCTGCTCGCGGCGCTGGCCACCGCGCCGCCCGAACCGGAGAAACTATTTCGCCATGCTATTGCGGCATTCACCGATTATCTGATCGAGGATCGCCGCCGCGGCCAGATCATGTTCGTGGAATCGCAGGCCACGCGGATGCTCGGCGACCGAGGCAACGAGCTGATCGAACTGTTCACCGCCCCGATCGCCCTGACGATCGGATTGGGCGGCGACGGACCGCCGACCCCACCGGACCAGTACGAGAACAGCCTCAACTCGAACGCCATCTTCGGCGCGATGGCGTATATGTACCGCCCGTGGCTGGACGGCACCATCGATATTCCGCGCGAACGGTTCGACGACCACGCGACCAGCGTATTGCGCAAGATCGCCACCGCGCGGTCGTCCGAGCCCCAGGAAGCGCACTGACCTGGCATTACCCCTGCGTGGACACCGGATCCCGATCCCGCGACCGTTCGAACACCATCGCGCGATCGGTGATCTTGCCGTGGCGCAACGTAATCAGATCGCGTAGATAATTCATGCGCAGGCGCCACGGCGCCTTGGTGCCCTGGATCGGGAATTGGCTCGCGGCGCGTTGGACGTAGCCCGGATTGAAATTCAGGAATAGCGAGGCCGCGCCGACGGATGGATCGCGCACCGGTGTGCACCGGGCGTATCCGTTGTCGTACATGTGGCGCAGCAGCCGAACGACGTACTCGCACACCAGATCCGCCTTCAGCGTCCACGAGGCGTTGGTGTATCCGATGATGTACGCGAAATTCGGCACATCGGAGAGCATCATCGCCTTGTAGGCCATATGTTCCGAGAGGTGTACCGGCCGTCCGTCGACGGAAAGCTCGATGCCGCCGAAGGCGAGCAGATTCAATCCCGTTGCGGTGATGATGATGTCGGCATCGAGGGTCGCGCCGGAGGTCAGGGCCAGACCCGTCTCGGTGAAAGTCTCGACCCTATCGGTCACCAGATCCAACCGGCCCTTGCGGATCGCGCGGAAGAAATCGCCATTGGGCGCCAAACAAAGTCGCTGATCCCACGGGTTGTAGGTCGGTGTGAAGTGGGTATCGATGTCGTAACCCTCGGGCAGCCAGCGCCGCTGCCAGCCCTTGATCCGCTTGCGCATGGATTGCGGATACCGTTGGCTCAGTTGGTAAATCGCGGTGGCCAGCGCGACATTCTTGGCCCTGGCCACCGTGTACGCGGCGCGGGACGGCAGATATTCGCGCACCTTGACGGCGAGGTCGTCGCGGGCGGGTGCGGAGATGATGTAGCTCGGTGAGCGCTGCAGCATCGTCACATGCGCGCCCTGGTCGGTCAGCGCGGGTCCCAGTGTCACCGCGGTTGCGCCGCTGCCGATCAGCACCACGTGCTTACCCGCCACGTCGAGATCGCTCGGCCAGTGCTGCGGGTGGATGATCGGCCCTGCGAAACGCTCGGTACCCGAGAAATCCGGGGTGTAGCCCTCGTCATAGCGGTAGTAACCGGAGCAGCAGAACAGGAATCCGGCTGTGTGAGTGACAGTTTCGCCGGTATCGGTACGTTCGGCGCGAACCGTCCACCTGTTGTCCCGCGACGACCATTCGGCGCCGACGACCCGATGACGGAAGCGGATGTGGCGGTCGATCCCGCTTTCGGCGGCGGTGCCGCGCACATAGTCGAGAATGTCCGCGCCGTCGGCGATCGACTTATCCCCCAGCCACGGACGGAAGCGATAGCCGAGGGTGTACATATCGGAATCGGAGCGAATTCCCGGATAACGGAACAGATCCCAGGTGCCTCCGATCGAGTCGCGGCTCTCCAGAATCGCATAGCTCTTCCCCGGGAAAGCCCGCCGCAGGTGATACGCCGCGCCTATGCCGGACAGTCCGGCACCGATAATGAGCACATCGACATGCTCGCCAGCGATCGGCATCGATCTCATCCTCCGATATTCGGCGGCGCGATTCGCACCAACTCCACCTCCAGCCTATCCGTTGCGGTTTGCCTTCGGAGACAACACCCTTGGCATCGCTTCTGGACATACGACCAACATCAACCGATACGCGAGTTTGCGAAGTAGCTCACATTTGTCCGGGTGGTCGAGAAGGAGCGCGCGCCGACTGCCCGAGAACGCCCGGTTTCGCGGATCTGCGTTTCGACGGAACCGTCCTACTGGCGCGTGCGTCTCTATGATCAGACGGGACTACTAGAAGGGGTGACCGCTATGGCTGCAGACAGCCTGTTCGGCGGGTGTATCGAGGATGCGAAGACCGGGGCGCTGAAGGTGCGGATGGAGCCGCAGGCGTTTCTGGATATCGACGCGGCCTGCCAGAACTTGATCATCGACCTGTCCTCGGCCCAGAACGACGCGCGTGCCCTCGGCGAGCGGTCGACCTGGGGACTCGGCGAGGGCAACCCGCGCCTGACCTCAGCGATCGAGCTGGTGAAGCTGTTCAGAGAGAAGGCCTTCGGCGGCCCGAACAACGCCTACGACGCGATCGGCGACTACATCGCGGTTGCGACAGAAATCCAGACGCTGTTCAAGGCCATCCGTGACGCCTATGAGCGCACCGATGAGGACTTCGCCAGCCGGATGCGCGAGATCCACATATGAGGATCCGCGCCGAGCGCTCTACGAGAGTGGGCCTGCTGATCGCGGCTGCGGCCATCGTCCTCGCGGCATGCGGTGGTGGAAGCAATTCGACATCGACCTCGACGTCCGCCGCTGTCACGTCCAGTACCTCGGCGACACCGCCCAGCGCAGCGAACACAGGATTCGACCCCTGCACCGCGCTGACGCCCCAGTTCCTGTCCGAACACCAGTGGAATGCTCGCACTCCCACGCCCAAGCAGGATTCGACGGGCAATTCCCACTGGAAGGGCTGCTTGTACGTCGCGCAGAGCACATACACATTCCGTGTCCAGACAACCGATGGAACTCTCGCCCAGGTTCGCGAAAAGTTCCCCACCGCAACCGAACTCACCATCGACGGCCGCAAGGCCCTACGCTACGAGGCCCGCCCCGACGTCCCCGGCGGCTGCACTATCACTGCCGATATGAAATCCGGCTCCCTCTACATCCTCGTGGACGACCCGCGCGGCCTCCACCCCCGCAAACTCTCCCCGTGCGATAACGTCACCGAAATCGCCGAAGCCGTCGTCCCACTCCTCCCCCGAGGCAGCTGATAGTTGGCGATCCAGGGCGAACCGGTTATCCCGCAACCGGATCGCCCATCTGCGCCCGCCACCCACGCTCTATTCCGCGCATCAGCGCCGGGTACACCAGCAGATAGCGGAAGGGCAGGATTCCGGCCATGTAGAGCTTGCCGAGCGGTCCGTTCGGCTTGACCAGCACCGCCATTCGGCCGTGATAGCCACCGGTTTCGTCGCGCACCCAACCGATGTGCATCACGCCGTGCATGGTTCGGTTGGCAATCTCACCGGCCCATTCGGTGTCGGTCAGATAGACAGAGCGAAACGGCGCGCCCGCGAAGGCTGGCCCAGGTGCGCCACGCAGATCAGCGGGCAAGCGATCACGCAACGAGGGTACGCGGGCCGCGATGCCCGCATCGGCCTTGTCCCAGCCGAGGAGCGCACCGAGCTTCCAGCGGATCGCGAAGAGCAGTCGGTAGACGACGGAGAATTCACTCGAATTATTACCCGAGGCCATCTGCCGCACCAGCCGCGGAAGGTCGTCCGGACCACCCGGGGTCGGCAATTCCCAGACATCCTCGACCCGAAAATCGGGCGCTATGTCGTGGATCCGCCAGGGCCGGGCGGTGTGCGCGGAATTTGGTAGCCGCATTGCCCCATCCATATTCGCGGCCGTCACCGGGACGCGAGTTTGATGATCTGGCGCGGGCGGCGTTCGCGCTCATCGAAAGTGACGTCCACCTCCGCCGCCACGATCGCCGCGAAGGACGCCGCGAATGCCGCGTCGGATTCCCACTGTGCGGTGGAGACGACCGCATCGTCACCGTCGGTGGTGATCCAGCAGTCGGCGGATAGGCATCCCGGTGTCGAGCGCATTACCTCGGCGACCTGACGGACCCGGGCGACGAAATCGTCGAAATCCTCGGGTCGTGGGTAGTGCAATCCGACAAATCCGACCGTCACGACGGTCTCCTCTCGTTGGCGAGAGCACCGATGCCCTCGCAATTGGCCGATGTACCAACGGCTTTCAAATATACGGTGCCGTATACTTCGATCGTAGCCAATGGCACGCCGGTGTCAACACCGTCCGCGATACTGAAGGTATGGTTGCCGTCACTCGCACCCCACGAAGCGGCTGGATCGAGCAGGGCCTGTTGGCGCTGGCGACTGGCGGTCCCGATGCTGTCCGCATCGAGAGCCTCGCGCAGGCGCTCGGTGTCACCAAAGGCGGCTTCTACGGGCATTTCGCCAACCGCAAGGCGCTGCTCACGGAAATGCTCGAAACGTGGGAGCGCGAGAGCACCGATGCGGTTCGCGCGCAGGTCGAGAGCGAAGGCGGCGATCCGCGGACCAAAATCCGGCGCGCGGGCCTGCTCACTTTCTCCGACGAACGCCTGCCCATCGACCTCGCCGTCCGCGACTGGGCCCGCCGCGATCCGACGGTCGCCGAACGGCTACGTCGCGTGGACAACTACCGGATGGAATACGCGCGCGAACTGTTCGGCAAGATCTACTCGGATCCGGACGAAATCGAAGCCCGCGCGCTGCTCGCGTTCTGTTTGGCGGTCGGCAGACATTTCCTCGCCGCCGACCACAACGAGCGCACCCACCTGGAGGTGGCCGGCCGCGCCGCCGACCTGCTGGTCGGGGACACGCCCGAGCACTGAAACTACCTGCGGCGCAGCAGCACTCCGCGAATGAACGCGGCCTGGCCGGAGTGCTGGATATCGTCGTCGACGACGCTGACCAGCCGCACGCCCAGAGTTACCGGCGGATCCCAGCGGGTGTCGACGATACGAGGCAGATCGGCATCGGTGAGTCCGGAGACATAGTCGAGCGTCTGCGCGTGCACCGCGTCGTAGTACCCCAACAGCAGCTCGGCGGAAATTCCGCCGAGTTCGGCGACCTCTGTGGCGCGGTGCCCGTAGCCGGTTGCCTCATCGACAAACGGCAGGCCGAACCGCGCGGCCCAGCCCGCCCCCGTCCACACCTGTTCCAGACCCGCCACGTCCGCGATGTGATCGTCCTGCACCCGGGTCAGATGCCAGATCAGCCAGGCGATGGAGTTCGCGTCCGGATCGATTTGAACCGCCAGTTCATCCTGTCCGAGCCCCGCGACCGCGCCGTGCACATTCTCGCGCACCCGTCCGAAGGCATCGACCAACAACTCAGCGCTCGTCATGCCACCATGCAATCACACAGTTGCCGCCGATATTCCCCGGATCCGGCCGCTCTCCGCCCAGCGGCAGCAGCTCGGCGATTCGAGGTCGAGCAGGGCTCGTCCGGCGGGCAACCCATCCGCGTAGCCGGTCAGGGATCCGTGGGGTCGGTCAGGGTGTACATCTCATTCGGCGTCATGCAGGACCAGGCCAAGGGTATGGCGGTGACCGCTGCGAATTCGACTGACACCGTGGCGGATCGGGGCGCGAGACCAACCGCGCGTCGCTGGGGTCGGCCGGTCCCGAGTGGTGAAGACGAGCGCGTGGCCCTGTTCCAGGATGGTGACCGTCGGCTTGGATTGTGCGCGAGGGCGTTGTTCGACCAGGAGGAATTCACCGCCGGAATGGTCGATGCCGGGCCGGTCCAGGCCGATGACGACCTGCAGCGGGAAGACGAGTTCGCCGTAGAGGTCGCGGTGCAGGGCATTCCAGTCACCTTCGATGTAGCGCAACAGGATTGGCGTCGGCTTCGTTTGACCGACGGCGTGGCAGGCGTCGAGCCAGTCGTCGAAATCGTCGGGCCAAGGCTTCGGATCGCCGAGCCGATCGGCCCAGGTGCGGGCGAGGGACAGCAATTTGCGATAGAAAGCCCTGCGCAGCAGCATGATCGACGCGGGGAGCGGATCGGTGAAGTACCGGTAGGTGCCCTGGCCGAAGCGATAGCGAGCCATGTCGATCGTCGACCGGAAGCGGTCCGGATCCGCCCACATGGCGGTGAATTCGGCGCACTCTTCCGGGGTCAGTAGCGGGCCGGTCTGGGCGCAGCCGTAGGCGTCGATCTCCTCGGTCAGGGCAATCCACGGCTGTGCTTCGACTCGCTCTTCCAATGCGGCAAGGGTTTTCACGACCTTCTCCTTCATGCCGCTTCAAGCGTGAGCAGGGTGGTCTTGGCGGTGACACCGCCGACATACTGGCCGATCGAACCGTCACTGCGCACCACCCGGTGGCACGGGATAACCACTGGCAGCGGGTTATGTGCACAGGCCGATCCGACCGCGCGCACCGCACGCGGATTACCAACGGCCGCAGCGACATCGGCGTAGCTTTCGCGATTTCCGTAGCCGATATCGCTGAGATGCTCGATCACTTGGCGCCGGAATCCGACCGTCAACCGCAGATCGAGTCGCAGATCGAATCGTGTTCGCGCACCGGCGAAATACTCGTCGATCTCGCGGGCCGCTGCGGCCAGGCGCCCCGGGGCGGCCAGGATGCGCGGGCTGATCCGCTCGGCGAGTGTGGTGAGCACGGTGTCGTGGTTCTCGTTGGGGTAGGCGACTCGCACCAGGCCCGCGGGAGTGGCTGCGAGCAGCAGTGTGCCGACCGGCGTGTCCAGCGTGCGGTAGGCGACGTCGAGCAGGCCCGCGGCCTCGGCGTCGGCGGTCAGCCGGCGATGCAATGGGGACAGGATCTCGGCGGAGTTCGGGGGCAGGCCGTCGAAGAGACCGTCCGGATCCCGGTCGATAGTGGCCATCATGTTCGATCCTTCGGGTAGAGCTTGCGCAATGTCTTGAGGCCGTCGGCAGCGGCCCGGCGGGCGGCATCGGTCGAATTGCCCAGCAGTTGAGCGATTTCGGCATGCGGTAGACCCGCCAGGTAGTGGTAGGCCACCGCTTGGCGCTGTTTGGTCGGCAACGACGCGAGTGCATCCCACAGATCCGGGTCGTAATCAGCCGGGTCGGCGTCGGGCGCGGTGCGTTCGGGCAGGGTTTCGGCGGGAACGGGTGCGCGGGTCAGTGCGCGCCCCACATCGATCGCGCGTCGGTGCGCGATGGTGACCAGCCAGGCCTCGATATTCGTCTTCGGGTCGAGGTCGGGGTAAGCCCGCAGGGCAGACAGAAAGGTCTCCGACCACGCATCGGCGGCATCCGTCGGACCGAGCACGGCCTGGCACACCCGTAGCACCATCCGGCCGTATTCGGCCACCACTTCCTCGAAAGGAGCCAATCTCACGCTGGGTAGACGTCGGAGGCGCGGAAAACGTGAGATTCCCAGGTCAGCCTGTCGCGCGAGATCACCGTGACTCCGGGGTACGCGACAGGCCGCTGGCGCGCAGGACGCGCCGGTCGATAGCGGCGCGAATCGAGTCGTCGGTGCCGATGATGCGGACGTGGCGGCGGGCTCGGGTGATGGCCGTATACAGCAGTTCCCTGGTGAGCAGGGTGGATTCGGGTTCGGGCAGGACGACCGAGACGGCGTCGTACTGGCTGCCCTGGCTGCGGTGGATGGTCATGGCGAAAACGGTCACCACGGCCGGAAATTGGGTCGGGTGCACCAGATAGGGCTCGCTGCCGCGCTGCAGGGCCGCGCGCAGCAAGCCGTCGGGCATGCGAACAATGACACCCGTATCGCCGTTGTAGATGCGCGCCTCATGATCATTGGCGGTGACCAGCAGGGGCTGGCCCGGATACCAGGGCGCCTGGTGCGAATCCGTTCCCGCACCACCGGCCGCGGCCCATTCGCCGGCCATGCGGTCCCAGCGTTCGACACCGAAGGGACCTTGGCGATGCGCACACAGGAGGCGATGGGATTCGAGGGCGGTCAGTGCGGCCGCGGCATCGCCGTCAAGGGCGGCGGCGGTGACTTCGCGGGCGGCGCGCACCACATCGGCGCGCACGGGTGCGGTGTCCTCGGGTGTGCAGAGCGAGAGTTCCGCACCACCCGCGCGCAGTAATGCCAGAGCGGTGTCGGCGTCACCCGCGCGGACCGCGACGGCGAGTTCGGCGATCTTGCCGCCGAATCGCCGACCGCGGGTCAGTCGGACGATGCCGCCGCGCAGCCGTATTCGCTCGATATCGGTCAGCGCTTCCGGATTACCTTCGGCTGCAATACATTCCGTGCTGATTACCTGTTCGAAGACCGGATTCGATTCGCCGGCAACGGGTCCGGCGACAAGGTCGGCGAGTACCGCACCGGCGTCGACCGAGGCGAGCTGATCCGGATCGCCGACGAGCACCAGGCGGGTATCCGGGCGCAGCGCGGCCAGCAGACTGCTCATCATGGTCAGCGAGACCATGGAGGTTTCGTCGACCACTATCACGTCATAGGGCAGTCGGTTGAACTCGTGATACCGGAACCGGGTCGCCCGGCCGCGCTGCCAACCGAGCAGGCGATGCAGAGTGGCGGCGGTGAGCTCCGGCAATGTGAGCGCTTCGGCCTGTTCGCGCACCGCTTCCTGCAGTCGCGCGGCTGCTTTGCCAGTGGGCGCGGCCATAGCGATGCGCAGCGCGGGTAACTTCGGATGCGCCCGCTGGTGCGCGTCGAGCAGGGCCAGGATGCGGGCGATGGTGTGGGTCTTGCCGGTACCCGGTCCGCCCGCCACCACCGTGGTCCAGTGCGTCGCGGCGAGTGCGGCGGCGATCCGCTGGCGGTCCGGGGCCGCGCCGACCGGGGTGTCGAAAAGCCGGTCGAGCTCGCGGCGCACGATGGCCGGATCTACCTTCGGATGGTGTCCGGAGCGCTCGGTGAGTACCCGGCGGATCGTCTGTTCCTGCTGGTAGTAGCGGTCCAGATAGAGCAACGGCCCCGTAGCCCGCGCGTCGACGAGGCGCAGCGGCTGCAAGGGACCAGCCGGTCCCCCGCACACCAATGGGCTCACCCTTAGTGCGGCGACCACCGCATCGATATCCGGCCATGGCAATGTCGCGAGGTCGATACCCGCACCCGCATCCCAGGTTTCGTCGGCATCGACGCCGATTTCGCGCATGCGGTGCAGTTCCAGACAGACCGAACCGGAACGGACCGCCCGCACCGCGAGCGCCGCCGCGAACAACACCTCTTCCGCGGATTCGCGGCCCATCCGGCCGAGTCGGAGCGCGACGTGCACGTCAGCGGCGGACAGCACACCGGCCTCGTTGAATATGCGCAGCAGCCCGGTGCCCCGCTGCGCCAACTGAATGGAGGTCATCGGACAGCCTCCCCCGCCAGTAGATCGGACAGCGCGACGATCAGCGCGGCCGGTGGATTCCAATCGAAAACACCACAGCCCGAGGGGGTTTCGGGACCGATCATGCCGCGCACGAACAGGTAGCGGGCACCGCCGAGATGGCGCGACGGGTCGTAACCGGGCAGCCGCCACCGCAGATAGCGGTGCAGGGCGACCGCGTAGAGCAGGGCCTGCAGCGGATAGTGCGAGCGCAGCATTTCGGCGGCCATGCGGTCGTGGGTGTAGTGGTCGACGGTGAGATCGCCGGTGCCGAGGCGGTTGGTTTTGTAGTCGACGATGACGAATCGCGGTTCCACGCCCGGATGTTCGGTAATGCGCAGCACCGCGTCGATACTGCCGGTGAGGTAGCCGCGCAGCGGGGTGTCGTCCAGGGACGCGAGTTGCTCGGCATAACCGGATAGGGAATCGTCGGGCGGGAGATGGGTTCGCAGCAGATCAGCTATCCGGCGCAGCGTGACCGTATGCGCACCAGGGATGTCACCGCCGGCGAGCGGGAGCTCGAAGTCGAGTTCGTTGAGCCGGTCGCGGGTGGAAATGTCGGCGAGACAACCGAATCCGAGTGGGGTGTGCAACACGGCGAGTAGAGCGCTGCCGAGTATCACGGGATCGGCCTCGGCCATCAGCTCGTCGGTGGCCGCACGGCAGCGGGTATGCACCTCGGTGGCCAGATCGACAGCGTCGGTATCGATTCGCTCGAGCACACCGTGCACCAGGGTGCCGAATTCGGCGCCGTAGGGCAGCGCGTTCATCAAGGACAGGGCCGCATCGGAGGTCGCGGGTTCGGTTTCGGCGAGCAGCGGCGTGCCTGGCTCGTCGGACGGGCCGCGGTCATCCTCGGGTTCGGCCTCCGGAATCGCGGCATCGTGCGCGCTTGCCGTCAATGCCGAATAGGAGGTGCGCCGCCACTGCACGTCCATGGTGCGGGCGAAGTGCGCCGCGTCGAGAGCTTCGGTCGGGAATTCGGTGCGCACGCGGCGGATCTCGACCGTATCGGTGTGCTCGACACCCTCCACCGCAATGGCCTCCGGCGCACCGGCGGCCCAGGCCGAAAGCATCGACACCGCGACCGCATCCGCCGGTACCGCGGCTTTGCTCGGTACGAGATCCCCGCCGTCCGGGCGGCCGAGGACCATCCGATGCAGCGGCGCGTTGGCGGTGGTGATCGCGGGCGCCCACCAGGCGACGATCTGACACATCGCGCGAGTGAGTGCGACGTACAGCAGGCGCAGTTCCTCGCCCGCCTCCTCGGTCTCGCTGCGCAGCTTGCGCTCACCGTAGCCGGATGCGTCCTGGCCGCCGACATCGAGTACACGGGCGCCGTCGTCGGTGTGGAACAGCAGGGTCTGTGGGTACGGGTTCTTCGCGTTGTCCCACGCGAAAGGCACATAGACGATGGGGAATTCGAGTCCCTTGCTGGCGTGTACGGTGGCGATCTGCACGGCGGCGGCATCGCGATCGAGGCGACGGCTGCGGTCGGCGACCGATCCGGAGGCGGGATCGCGCACACGGTCGGCGAGCCAGCGGGTCAGCGCGGTGAGGCCGAGACCTTCGGTCAGCGCGACCTGATCGAGCAACTGCGCGATATGCCGCAGATCGGTCAGCTGGCGTTCGCCGTTTTCGATCGAGAGGAGTCGCTGAGCCAGATTCGCTTCGGACGAGATCTTTTCGAAGACCGCGGTGAAACCCACGCGGGTGAACAGTCGGGCCGCCTCCCGCAGTTGGGCGGAGATGCGGCCGACCAGATCCGCACCGCCGCTATCGATTTCGACCGCGGTCACGCCCAGCAGCGGTGTGCAGGCGGCAAGGCGGACCCGGTCGGAGCGATGCGGCTGTTCGAGCGCGCGCAGCAGCCAGAGCCAGTCCGTCGCACTGCCGGTGGCGAAGACGCTGGTGCCGCCGGCGAGTACAGAAGCGACTCCGACTCGATCCAAAGCGGTTCGCACCACATCGATTTGGGATCGAGTCCGCACCAGTACGGCGATATCGCCGGGTCCGATCGGCCGCGGTCCGGTCTTCGCCTCGAACAGCACACCGGATTCGAGCAGCCGCACGATATCGGCCGCGAGATCCTCGGCAACCTTCGCACGCATGCGCCCGACCGCCGGGAATCCCGATTTGTTCAGCGGACCCGCGCCGGTGCGCGGCAGACACCGCATCCGCAGCGGCGTCGTCAGGTCCTCGGGGCCGGACAGTCGCGACCAGCCGCGGGTCGCGGTGACCGGATAAACGGTGATCTCCTTGTGCCCCAATGCCGCACCACCCTGCAGATGATCCAGTGCAGCGAGCAGACCGGCATCGCTGCGCCAGTTGTCGGTGAGCTCCTTGCGGGTATCGGCATGTGCGACGGCATCGAGATAGCTGAGCACTTCGGCACCGCGGAAGGCGTAGATGGCCTGCTTCGGATCACCGACGAGCACGAGAGTCGCATGTCCATGGAAGGCCAGCCGCAGGATGTCCCACTGCAATGGATCAGTGTCCTGGAATTCATCGACCAGGGCGACCCGGTACCGGTCGCGGATGCGGCGACAGGCCCGCGGCCCGTGCTCCGGATCGGCGAGCACATCGTGCAGCAGCACCAGCAGATCGTCGAAATCACGCAGTCCGGCAAGGCGTTTGCGGCGCTCGGTTTCCGCGCGGACCGCGGCGGCGAAGGCGACCCGCTCCCCCGCCGGTCCCTGTCCCTTCGGCACCAATATCGCGTGTCGATCCTGCACCGCCGCGAGCGCCAGCGTATGCGCCTCCTTCAGCGAAAACGGCGGCTCCGCACGGGCATACCGGTTCAGGTACAAGTCATCGGCGACCGTGCCGATCAGATCATCGATCGTCTCGACCAACCGCGATCCGGGATCATGTTCGCCCGCCAAGCCGAGCTCATCCAGCATTCGCTGACAGAAACTGTGGGTCGTCGCGATGGTCCCGGCATCGAAATCCGAAAGCGCGGTGAGCAATCGCCGACGCCGTAGCAGCACCTCGGCCGAATCCGCCTGCGCGACCAATCGAACCAGCTCATCGGCATGGGCCCGAGCCGTCTGCGGATCGGCCAGTGCCGCCGCCACCGCGACGAACCGGTCACGCGTCCGTTCCCGCAGTTCCTGGGTGGCGGCCCGACTGAAGGTCACCAGCAACAACTGCGAAATGTCGATCCCGATTTCGGCGACATACCGTACCGCCAACCCGACGATCGCATGCGTCTTACCTGTTCCTGCACTCGCCTCGAGCACAGTGGTTCCGGTCGGCAGCGGCCCATGGGGATCGAATTGGTCGGCGCCCAGGGCAGGCGCGGCGAATGCGGTGTCCTCGATAGTCATCCCCGCCGCCCCTTTCCGTGCCTGGCGAATCCGGTGCTCGCACTGCTCATCGGCAAGATCTTCGTTCGTCGACCGCCATCTCCGCCGTCCACCCGACGCGCGCTCCGTATCCGGGAGGCGCACCGAACGGGTATCGCACTCGACGAAATTGCGCCACTCACGGCTGGCCCTGATTCTCAGCAGCCAAGAGAGGTGCCCACATGCGACGAGCCAGCGACCCGAAGCGGGTAGTTTCCCCGGGCTCGCCCGCGGGCGCGGGGGCGGCCATGAGGTGTTCGAGGCGAGGGGCGGGCCCCCAGATGTAGCGCAGGTGCCGATCGGTGTGATCACCGAACGGTCCGGGACCGTTGGGTCCGCCATTGAATTCGCGTTCGGCCGCGCTCACCGCTTCGTCGGTTTTCGAGCCGCGGAAGCGGCGTTCGGCGTAAACGGCGGTAGCGGACGGGGCGATCGGGAGCGGTTCGGTCAGACCGGCATCACGCAGCCGCACCAGCTGACGCAGGATCGTCAGCGCGGCAGGCGATTCCGGAGCCATGATCTCGGAACGCCATGCGGGACGGCCGAATTGGCCTCGTCCGGTGGTGACCGCGCGCCATGAGCGATCCTCGGTGACCGCCAAGGCCAGCAATGAAACCCACGCGGCGATACGGTGTTTCGGGGCGAGCCGAGAGAACGTGGTGCGTACCAGGGATTCACCGCGCACCTCGGGCACCGTGCCGGTCAGCTGGCGGCCATTACCGAGATCCACCGCGATATCGACCGCGCGCGGCGCACCCTCGTACTCCGGCAGCGCCGCCCGCACCAGCTTGTCCACGGTCGACTCGACCTCGTCGAGCACCGCACCGCCGAAACCGAACGGCGGCAATGTCCCTCGCCGCCACTCCGCCGCGCGCAGCGTCGATGGATCCGCGCCGGTCAGTCGCGCGGACAGCAGTCGTTCGCCCAGCTCCCATTTCGCGAGCCCGTCGAGTTCGATGGGCAGCCGGTCGGCAATATCGTCTTCGTGTTCGGGAACGCGGAGTCCGAGGCGCTGCCACAGGAATGCCCGCACCGGGTGTTCGACGAACGAAACCAGATCGGCCAGTGCGACATCCGCGAGTTCGAGCGCGGGCAGCGGCTCGGGCAGGAATAGGGGACGCGGCTGTGCGGGTTGTCCGGCGGCCCGCGCCCCGGCGAGTGCGACGGTATCGAAGCTGAACGGGTGCTCGGCAAGGAAATTGCGACGATCGAAGCCCTGCAACGGATGTCGGGTCACCACCGCGTCCATACCTGCCGCGCCGAGGTGCGCACGGAGTGTGTCGAGCAGTTCGGCGATCGGGATGGCCGGCGGGCGATGCGCGCCGGTCACCGGGTCGGCACCGGTGTGGAAGATCAGCAGTTGTTCCGTGGCCGCGAGCACCGCATCCAGCAGCAACTGACGGTCCTCGCTGCGCGCATCTCGTTCGCCCAGTAACGGATTGCGTGCGAGCACATCGTCACCGTCCACGCCGCTGGTGCGCGGGAATACCTCGTCGTCCAGGCCGAGCAACACCACCACTCGATGTGGTACGGAACGCATCGGCACCATCGTGCACACCGTCAGCTCGCCGGTCCGGAAATTCGCCCTGGTCGGTCGGGCCGCGAGCCGACTCGACAGCAGCACACCGACATCCGCCAGCCGCAATGGCACAGCACCCGCATGTTCGGTGGCGGCGGTGAGCTCACGACGGGCCTCGGTGCGTACCCACGCCTGACTGTCGGGCACGTCGGTGAGCAGCTCGAGGCAGCGCCCGAGCACCGCCGCCCACTCCTGCGCCGGACGCGGTCCGCGCAGGTCACGCAGGCAGACCGCGAGCCGGTCGATGAATTCCGCGAACCGGCCCGCCAGATCCACATCATTGCTGTCCACATCGTCGAGCGGTAGCGCGAGATCCAGCCAGTCCTCCGAGGATTCGTCCGCGGTGACACCGAGCAGGATCCGGTCCACCGCGCTATTGAGTGTGTTCTGTGCGAAGTCCGCCAGCCCGAACGCCTGCCGCTGCCGCTGCCCGATCCCCCACCGTGCACCGGATTCGGCCGCCCACTCGCGCAACCTTTCGATATCGTCGTCATCGAAACCACAACGGCGACGGACGGTTTCGGATGCCGCCAGATCCAGGACCTGGGTCACCGTCACTCGCCCGTCGGCGAGCTCGAGCAATACCGCGATCACCGCGAGCATCGGATTGGTCACCCCGCGTCCGCGGTCGGCGAGCCGCACCCGCAGCAGATGCGCGGGATGCGCCGATTCCCCCACCGACTCGACCGATCCCACCATCTTCTGTCCGAACGCCGCGCGCACCAGCGGCGCGTACGCCTCCACCTCGGGACACATGATCAACACATCGCGCGGTTCCAGTGTGTGATCCGCCGCGAACAAGCCGAGCAGACATTCGCGCAACACTTCGACCTGTCGTGCCGGTCCGTGACACGAATGCACCTGCACCGTGCGGTCGGCGAAACTCGCGGGTTCGGGCGGCCACGCATCGTCCCGGATCCCGGACTGCAGGGCGGTCAACAGTGTCCGACCCGAATCTTCCTGACCGCCACCATGATTCGATCCGACAGCCGCGTGATGCTGGTCCGCGGCACCGACCAGCCGTTGCTGAAGCTCCCGTACATCCCTGCCGAGCCCGGCAAGCAACGGATGCCGCACCGCTGTCGCACTGACATCATCGGCCCGTGCCACCACGGCAGGCAGCGCACTCAACTCGGTCCACATCGCCGGACTCGGATGCGCGAGCCACAGGTGTACATCCCGCCGCTCCCCCAGCGCTGACAACACCGCCAGCTGATCGCTCGGCAGCCGCGTCACCCCGAACAACGACAAACGTCCAGGCAGATCCACCAGCTCCGGCTGGTCTCGCAACCGCGCACAGGCCGCGTCCAACCGCTCGGCCGGACTCGGCACCCCGACCTCGGCCCGCAACCGCCGCCACAATTCCGGTTGCCACAGCAAATCGTCCGGCACCGCCCGCCCGGCACCGTCGGTATTCGAACCCGCAGCCCATTCCGCGAGCAGCCAAGGCCGCTGCGCCGCGTAACTGTCGAACAGTGCCGCCAGATGCGCGGCCGTCGCATACCGCCGACCGACCCGATGCCCGGCGGGTTCCCCGACCCCGAGATGGCGCGCGAGCACCGTACTCCACCGCTCGGCCAGCGACGCGTCGATCACCCGCAGCAACGTCCACACGATCTGCTCGGACGCCCACGGATCCGTCTCGGGTCGCACGCCACTCGCCGCCGCCGTTACTTCGGCGACCATTGCACCGGGAGATGGGAATTCGATATTCGCGGCAACACCGTCCGAGCGACCCGACACGCCGAGCACGGTCGACAGCCGCTGCGTCAGCCACCGCTCGACCCCCTTCGCGGGCACCGCGACCACCTCGGTAGCGAAGGCATCCGGCAACGGTTCCGCAAGCAATGCGGCCAACGCATCCGCCAACGCATCGGCGCGCTCGGCACGATGTATGTGCAGCGGCATCTGCGCCCTCTCGTCGTTGGTCGGTATGTCCGCACCGCGCGTCAAGTCGCCTATCCGCACGCGTCGGCGCTTGCGCACGTTTATACGCCCAGCGACCAGTACGCAACTTTCCGACCCCATTCCCAGCGAAGTGAAATAAGCCACACGCGAACGATTTACTTCGCCGTGTCATGTCGGATCGCGTCCGTCGATGTGCAACAGTGCTCAACCGGGGAGGAACGGGATAGCTGCAGGAAAGGCTGGTTCGCGTTCATGATGGCGATGGTGATTCCCCTGATGCCGAGAGGCGGATTCACGGTCCGCCGGGTCGGTGACAGATGGGAGCTGGTCAACTCGCGCTCTTATGGTCGCACCGTTGTCCTACACTCCTGGCCACGCGACCGGCATGCCGAGGCCTTCGCCCACTGCTACCGCCTCAACGGTCGCACCGTCGAGGAACTGCACGCCGCATTCCACTAGAGCGAAAGACACTGCGGCACAAGCACGCAACGCCGAATACCACAGCATCGGTCAGAGCTCAAGACGTGCGTCCGGCGCGCCGATGTGCGATCGTGTTGCCTCGTGCGTCACGCCTCCGTCTCTGTTCTCGCCGCTGCGGCGATCCTGGTCCCCACTACCACCGCGCTGATTCCATCGGCCCTCGCGGCGCCTCCGGCGCACATGCAGGGCTGCATCGCCGGTTTCGATTGCGATATGAGCAGCCGAATCGCCGCCGTCGACGCGTATTTGAAGAATCGGCCCGGCGTGACCGGCTACGTGGTCCGTGATCGAGTGAGCGGCGGGGTGTACGCGAACGAGAATGCGGAGAACTCGGTCTGGACCGCTTCCACCATCAAACTGGCGATCGCCGCCGATCTGCTCAACCGCGCGCGGGCCGGCGCGATCGGTCTCGGTCCCGAGGACCGCGGCCTGATGGAATCGATGCTCGCTACCTCGAATGACCAAGCCACCGATATTCTCTGGAACAAGTACGCCGGCCTCGATCGGATGGCCTATAACAACGCCTTCCGCACCAGCGGCATGGTGAACCTGGTTCCGCAGCCGACGAATACCGCCATGTTCCCGGACTGGTCGTTCCAGAAGTGCACCCCCGCTGATCTGGATCGGCTGATGGACTCGATCTTCACCACTATGCATCCCGACGACCGGAACTACCTGTTCGACCGCATGCGCGCGGTGGACAGCAACCAGCACTGGGGCGTGTGGGGCGCGGGCGCAGCGATGCGGCCCGGCCTCAAGAACGGCTGGTCCGAGGAGCAGGGCGGCTGGGTAGTGAACTCGGTCGGCTTCGCAGGACCCGGTGAGCGTTACACCCTGGCTATCATGAGCGCACTCGGCAGCGACGGCGGCTACACCGAAGGCGCCGCGACCGACACCAAGGTCGCCGAACTGCTTTTCAGCGGCCGCTGAGCCGATTCTTCGAGCGACCGACCGGCGGTCGCTAGCGGCGACGCAACAGCACGGGCGCGCCATCCCGGGGGAAAGGAATCGTCGTGAATCCCCACGGCATTCGATAGTCCCCCGGGAGCTCCCACTCGTAATCCCGCACCAGCGCGGCAATGATCGTCTTCACCTCGAATATCCCGAAGTGCATCCCGATGCACTTGTGCGCACCCGCGCCGAAGGGCATCCAGGCGAGTCGATGCGATTTGTCCTCGCGCCGCGCCTCGCCGAAGCGCTCCGGATCGAACACTTCCGGCCGGGTCCACAGCTCCGGCAGGAAGTGATTGACCGTATACGCGCAATCAATCGGCGTACCCGCCGGAATGTAATGCCCGAGAATTTCGGTGTCGCGCACTGCCCGGCGCGGCAGTCCGGGCACCGGCGGCATCAGTCGCAAACTCTCCTTGATCACCAGATCCAGTTCGCGCATTCGATCCAGATCGGCGATCATCGGTGCGGCACCACCGATTTCGGCATCGACGGCCCGCACCTCGGCACGTACCCGCCGCTGCCATTCGGGATGTTTGCCGAGGTAGTAGGCCACGGCGGTGGCAGTGGTCGTTGTGGTGTCGTGCGCGGCCATGATCAGGAAGATCATGTGGTTGACCACATCCGCATCGTTGAATTCGGCGCCGTCCTCGGTACGCGCATGACACAGTCCGGAAAAGAAGTCCGCCGACTCGGTCCTGCGCTTGCGCGGCAGCATCTCGGTGAAGTACTGCTCGAGCACCCTGCGCCCGCGCAGCCCGGCACGCCAATTGCCGCCGGGCACGGGATGTCGGATTATCGACAATCCGGCATGGGTGCAGTCGATGAACGCGTCGATGAGCTTGCGGCGGTGCATCCCGACATCGAGGGCCATGAAGGTCTCGCCCGCGATCTCCAGGGTCAATTCCTTGATCGTCGGATAGAGCCGGACGGTGCCACCGGTCCGCGGCACCCACCGATCGATGGCGGCCCGCGCCACCGGCGTCAACGACGCCAGATGCGCTTCCAGCCGCTCCCTGGTGAATGCCTGCTGCATGATCCGGCGATGAAACATGTGCTCGTCGAATTCCAGCAGCAGCAGTCCGCGCCGGAAGAACGGACCGATGAAGTAGTCCCACCCCTGGCCGAAATCGCGACGCCGCTTGCCGAGCACCTCATCGATCGCGTCCGGACCGCAGACCAGCACCCGATCCGATCCCAGCGACGAATTCAGCGATACCGGACCGTACCGGCAATATCGCTGCATCATTTCCGCCGGCCCCCAGCGCAGATAGTGCAGGCCACGGCCGAAGTACGGAAGTCCAGCATCGCCGTGTACCGCGGTCGCGGTACTGCCGCGCGGTGGTGCGGCCAGCACATGCGGACGTTCGGGAACTCGACTCAGCAGTCGATCGATGAGATGGTCGTCCGGGATGTCGATGAGCGACGCATTCTCGGATTCGAGCCGCACACTGGGCTTTCCATTTTTGCCGCGAATGTGGGCGGCACGACCCCCGCCGACCATGACAAACCTCCCTGAACGACCGAATCTATCGTATTCTCTTTTTCACATTCGTTCGCTCGAAAAGAATCCGCACATCAGCATTCGGGATCTCGCCGCGACGGCCAACAGAGCGCCGACTACCGTAAGTCGGGTCAGCAACGTTCCAGGGGCCGTGCCCCAGGTTTGAGGAGCACCGGATGAGCACTCAGTCTGTCGAGGAGAACCATCGCCACCGGGTGGTGGTGATCGGCTCCGGATTCGGCGGCTTGTTCGGTACCAAGCACCTCAAGCATGCCGATGTCGACGTCACCCTGATCTCCAAGACCTCGACCCACCTGTTCCAGCCGCTGCTCTACCAGGTCGCCACCGGCATCCTGTCGGTCGGCGAGATCGCCCCAGCGACCCGGTTGGTACTGCGCAAGCAGAAGAACGCCCAGGTGCTGCTCGGCGATGTCATCGATATCGACCTCGAGCACAAGACGGTCACCTCGCAGTTGCTCAACCAGAACACCGTCACGCACTTCGACAGCCTGATCGTGGCAACCGGTGCGCAACAGTCCTACTTCGGTAACGACCAGTTCGCCACCTACGCCCCCGGCATGAAAACCATCGACGACGCGCTGGAGTTACGCGCGCGCATCCTGGGCGCATTCGAAGGGGCCGAACTGGCCACCACCCAAGAACTGCGGGACCGGCTGCTCACCTTCGTGGTGATCGGCGCCGGGCCCACCGGTGTCGAATTGGCCGGTCAGATCGCCGAGCTGGCCGATCGCACCCTGGAGGGCACCTTCCACAACATCGATCCGCGCGATGCCAGGGTCATCCTGGTCGAGGGCGCGGGCGCGGTGCTTGGCCCGATGGGTCCGAAGCTGGGCGGTAAGGCCAAGCGGCGGCTGGAGAAGATGGGCGTGGAGATCCAGCTCAACGCCATGGTCACCAATGTCGACGCGCACGGTGTCACGGTAAAGGATGCCGACGGTACGGTGCGGCGCATCGAATCCTCGTGCAAGGTGTGGTCGGCCGGTGTGCAGGCCAGCCCGCTGGGCAAGATGCTCGCCGAAGGCTCCGACGGCACCGAGACCGACCGCGCCGGCCGCGTGATCGTCGAGCCCGATCTGACCATCAAGGGCCACCCGAATGTCTTCGTGGTCGGCGACCTGATGTCGGTGCCGAATGTGCCCGGTCAGGCGCAGGGCGCGATCCAGGGCGCGACCTACGCGGCCAAGCAGATCAAGGCCGGACTGAATGGGCAGGCGCCGCAGGACCGCAAGCCGTTCAAGTACTTCAACAAGGGCAGCATGGCGACGGTGTCGCGGTTCAGCGCCGTCTGCCAGGTCGGCAAGCTGGAGTTCGGCGGATTCATCGCCTGGCTGGCCTGGCTCGGCCTGCACCTGTACTACCTGGTCGGCTACCGCAGCCGGATCATCACCGTCATCCAGTGGTTCGTGACCTTCCTCGGCCGTAGCCGCGGGCAGATGGCGGCCACCGAGCAGTGGGTCTTTGCCCGGCTCGCGGTGGAGGCGGTGCAGGCCGATCAGGAGGAGGCCGACGAACTCGCGGCCGCGCTCGGCGCCCCACCCGCGAACAATGGGAAGGCCGCGCTCACCGATAAGGCCGCCAACCGCAAGGTGGGCTGACCTCCGGCCATTGCCTCACCATATTTTCGCCCATCCGTGCACCCTTTGAATCCGAGTGGCGAATGACACTTCTCCCGCGGCCGTCGGTGACTGGTCGGCCGCAGCACCGGAGTGGGAACCTGACGACGTTGTCGGGTTCCCACCTCTTTTCATTCCCCCGCCCGGCACATCGCTACACCGAGTCGGTCGAGGCAAACACCCATTGTGATAGACGACACATTCCGGAGCGAATCGGAGGCTATCGCGTATTGACGAGCAGTGGTCCCGTTCGAGTGGACAGGGTCCCGCCCAAAGCGAGCGGCAGGCAGGCCGCGACCAGACCGTTCGTTTCCGCGGGCCGGTCGTCCGGATAGACAAGTTCGCTGACCGATGCCCTGGGTGCGGCGAGACTGTCATCGATGGCACTACCCGCACCGAGTTCGAGTCGATGCCGCAGCAGCGGTAGGTCACCGATATCGGCGGTCAGGTCACCGCGCCAACTGCCGCCGTCCTCACCGGTGCGCCCGATCTGTACACGTTCACGCAACCGTAGCCGGGCGTCGTGGGTCAATCGCACCTCGGTGACGGCGTGGTGGTGCGCGCCGCCCGCCACGATCGTCGGCTCCGGATCGAAATCCAGTTCGCCCGCGACGTCGAAATGCCAGTGCGCCAACGACAATGGCGTCCGCATGCCCGGTAACGCGATGGTTGCCGCCACCGAGCGCACCATGAGGCGTGCACCCGCGCCGACCACGATCTCGATATCGAGTTCATCGCCGCCGAGCGGAGTGGCCGCGGTGCCGATCAGATGGACGGTGTCGAGGCCGGTGCGCCGGACCGCAAGCGCGCCGCTCGCGTGGATCTCGGGCAGCGTGCCGACGGCCGCGACAACGCGAACCTCAGTGCGCAACAGCGGATTCGGTAGCGGACCCGTCCTGTTCCGCACTGGCCCGCAGCTGTTCACGCACCCAGGCGAGCACCGCGGTGGCGGCCGGATCCTCGGTCAGCGAGATCAGCGCCGTGCGGCGGCCCTCGCGCACCTTCGCGGCATCACGTGCCATGACATCGAGATCGGCCCCGACCAGCGGGGCCAGATCGGTCTTGTTGATCACCAGCAGATCCGAGAACGTCACGCCGGGACCGCCCTTGCGCGGTACCTTGTCGCCGCCGGCCACGTCGATAACGAAAATCTGTACGTCGATGAGGCCGGAGGAGAAGGTGGCGGTGAGGTTGTCGCCGCCGGATTCGATCAGGATCAGATCCAGGGGCGGATTGACCGCGATCAGATCGTCGATGGCATCGAGATTCGCGGTGATGTCGTCGCGAATGGCGGTATGTGGGCAGCCCCCGGTCTGCACGGCGGAGATCCGCTCATCCGGCAGTACCGCGTGCTGGCGCAGGAAGTCGGCGTCCTCGGTGGTGTAGATGTCATTGGTCAGGACCGCGAGCGAAAGTTCGTCACGCAGCTGTCGGCACAGTGCAGCCACCAGGGCGGTCTTGCCCGAACCGACCGGTCCGCCGATACCGATGCGCAGCGCCTCGCCGGGCGTGCGCTCGCGCTTCGGCCGGTCGTGCGAGTGATCGTGCGGCTCGCCGTCGATCAGATGGGGTGGCATATCGTGCTCCTTCCGCTTCCATACTCTCGGATTGCACGCCTAGGACGCGAACAGGGGCATATCGCGTACCAGGTGTCGCTGGGCAAGTACGTCCTGCAATGGATCCGAGAGCGCGGCGAGTTCGGTCGCGGCCGCGGCAGCGGTCCGGTCGCAGAGTTCGCCGAGCCGGATCGTGCAGGCGGCGACCGCGGCGGGATCCAGCGCGAGTAACCGCTGTGCCGCGGACGCCGCGCCGGTCATGGTCGTGTAGACGACGACCGCGGCAACCTGGTCCGGAGTCGCACCGCAGACCTGCCCGATGAAACCGAAGGCCGTCGATAGATGGGGCCGCACTCCGACAACCGTCCAATCCTCCTCAGGCCATACCTGTTTCGCCAACCGCACCAAGCCGCGCCCCTGTGCCCGTGCTGCCGCTCGCGCGGCCGGAGCCGGTGTCCGAGCATCGGCCTCGGCCTCGGCCCGCGCCACGGTCGATCTCCCCGCGCACACCGACGCCGCCAAGGAGGCCGCCACCAGTCCGGACGTGCGGATCCGCCGCCGCAAATACAGCTCGACCGTCGCGACATCCCGCACCACCCCGGACGCCACCGCCTCCTCCACACCGCCGGAATGCACATGTCCGCCGATCGGCAGCCGCGAGTCCGCCAACGCGAACAACGTCGCCAACCCTGTGGTCCCCGGATCCGATCCGTGCACCCGTTGATCCTATGCGTGGCCGGGTCGGGCTCCGTTACCCCGACCGGGCCACACATGATCTTCGGACCGGGGTGAAGGTCGGGACGCCTGCCACCAGCACTGGAGGTCTGGAAACATCGGTGCGATGGGGTTCGATCAGTACATCATGCGCGGTATCTCGGCCGGGCGCATCGACGTGGTGACGCAAGTGATCCAGGGCATCGGCAATGCCGGAATGCGTATCGAGGTACTCGAGGTGGTCGCGCTGGCCGGGGTGCTGGCCGTGGTCGCGACGCGGAGCTGGCGGGTCGGCGGTATCGCGGCGGCAAGTCTGCTGCTCGGCGATCTGATCGCACATTGGTTGAAGCCGGTGATCAGACGACCACGACCTGGCGGAGACCTGACCATGTGGCCCGAAATCCATAGCTGGGCAATGCCTTCCACTCATGCCGCCGCAACCTCGGCATTGGCGATGGCCGTATTCCTGGCGGTCGACTGGCGATCGGCCCGGATCCGCCGTGCGGTGGGCACCGCGCTCGCCACGGCGGTGGTGTTCATCGGCGCGTGCATGGTGTATCTCGGTGCACATTGGCCGACCGATGTCTTGGCCGGTTGGCTGCTCGGCACGGCCATCGGCGCCGCCATCGCATGGACAGCGGGCAAGTTGCGCCCGAATCGCGATACCGCCGACGACTTCCCGTCGAATGTGCACGACACGCCCGGAGTGCGATGAGTTTCGGCGGTCTGCGCGGTCCCTCTTTCAGAGGCCGTGTCGGTCTCATGGTGATAAGGAGGGCCGATGTCGGAGAAGGAACCAACCGGACAGCGTCGATTGGCGCAGCATCCGACCGTCAAGCGGATGGCCGAGACTGCGCGCACCACACCGGATCCGGTACTGAATGCGGCGCGACTGCGCGAACTCTGCCTCGCGGCCGGAGCCGACGATGTGGGCTTCGTACCGGTCGACGATCCGAGGGTGGCGGTCGAACTCGAGCATGCGCGCGAAATCCTGCCCTCCGCACGGACATTCGTGGCTTTCTGCGTCCGGATGAACCGGGACAACCTGCGCAGCACCATGCGCAGCCTCGCCAATACCGAGTTCAACCACGCCGACGATGAGACCAACGAGGTATCACGCCGCATCACCAGAGCCCTGCAGGATGCCGGGTACCGCGCCGTCTACCCCGCACCTGGATATCCGATGGAGGTCGACAAGTTCCCAGGTCGGATCTGGGTGATCGCGCACAAGGTGGTGGCCGAGGCGGCCGGATTGGGCGTTATGGGTATCCACCGCAATGTCATACACCCGAAGTTCGGCAATTTCATCCTGCTCGGCACGGTGGTCACCGATGCGGTAATCGACGAACCGAGCGCCGCACTGGATTTCAATCCATGTCTGGAATGCAAGCTGTGCGTATCGGCCTGTCCGGTCGGCGCGATCACCGATAACGGCGGCTTCGATTTCCAGGCGTGCTACACCCACAACTACCGAGAGTTCATGGGCGGCTTCACCGATTGGGCCGAAACCGTCGCTGACAGCAATAGTGCGGCCGAGTACCGCGAGCGCGTCACCACCGGCGAGTCGTTCTCGATGTGGCAGAGCCTGTCGTTCAAACCCAACTACAAGGCCGGGTACTGCATGGCCGTCTGCCCGGCCGGCGAGGATGTGATCGGCGCCTACCTCGACGATCGCCGAACCCATCTCGACGATGTCGTCCGTCCGCTGCAGAACAAGGCCGAACCCGTCTACGTCCTGCCGGGATCGGCCGCACAGGAACATGTCACGCGCCGGTTCCCGAATAAGACGCCGAAGGCGGTGACCAACGGTTTCCCGGACGAGGTCAACGTCCTGCTCGATCAGATCGGCCCGCGGCCGCGCCGGAAACCGGATGCATGACGATCACCAACGGAATGTCCGTTCCATGAAACGCTGCGCCTGCCCACGCTTCAGATCGGTCCAGGCCCGAACACTCGGCGACCACCACGGCGCGATCTCGCGTGGCTTGGCGACCACCGCGTGACAGACCAGATCCGCGGCTTCGTCGACGGTCAACCCGGGAATGCGGCTGAAATCGGTCGGCGCGCTCATCCTGGTGTGCACGAGCGGCATATAGATGGAGGTCGTTGTCACCTTGTCGGCGGCGATTTCCGCTGCGGTACTGCGCAACCACACATCGAAGGCGGATTTGGAAGCACCGTATGCCGCCCACCGCGGGGCAGGCGGCATGAGCAGGCCCCAGGTCGAGATATTGACGATATGGCCCTGTCTGCGTTCGCGCATACTCGGCAGCACAGTGAGCAGCAACCGAACCGGTCCGAGATAGTTCACATCGATGGTGCGCGTGAAATCGTGGAAGCGGTCATAGGATTCGTCGATCGAGCGGCGAATCGACTTGCCCGCGTTATTGATCAGTACATCGATGTGGTCGTGCTCGGCCAGTAGGTCGCGCCCGAGTTTTTCGACGGCGTCCATATCGGTCATATCCGTCGGATACACGTGCGCGGTGCCGCCCTCGGCGGTGATCTCAGCCGCCACGTCCTCCAGGGCATCGACGGAGCGTGCCACCAGCAGCACGATCCCACCGGCCGCGGCCAGTTTGCGCGCGCTCGCCTTGCCGATACCGTGCGACGTGCCGGTCACCAGCACGGTCCGGCCTTCGACCGCCCGACGCAGGGATTTCTCGCGCGGCCGTGCGGTCGGGTACAGCAGCCGGGACGCCACTCGCTCGGCGAGCGGGCGCCCCTTGCTCGAAGCGGAAGTGTCGCTCACCCTCTTGACTGTATGCGCTGACCTGCCCTATTCGCGATCATTTGTCGAGGTACGCAGCAGCTTGGGCAGATCCTGTCGGGGCAGATAGGCCGCGATCCGCAACCCGTCTTCAGCACGGCGCACCAGGAAGTCGCTGCAGATGTCGAGGGACTGTTCGCCGAGCGACAGCGCCCACCGGGCCGAGGTCAGCCAGCAGTGCCCGCCGAGTTCGAAGGTGGTTTGCTCGACCAGCCGGGTGCGCGGCACCGACCGCGTATCGAACTGGCCGGCCCGCGCCTGCGCCGCGGCAACGAACTCCTCCCGGCTCACACAGCGACTCGATGTCGGCGTGGTCACCAGTATCACCGGTTCGAAAAGGCTTGGCAGCGCGGCGAAATCCGATGCTGCGACGATCTCGTCATATCGGCGGATGAAACCCTCGATCGAGGTGATGTCATGCGAAATCATGACATCTGATTATATCGCGAATCGCATCCGAATCCGGGGAGGCGCGCCGGTCAGCGCCGGGGTGCGAATGCGGCGACCGCCGCCATCACCACCAACAGCGCCGCACCGACCGAAGTCGCCATATGCATTCCGGAGACAAAGGATTCGCGCGCGGAATCGATCAGCGCAGAATTGTCGCCCGCATGCTGGATGGTCTCCCCGAGTGTGGCCGCATAGTCGCCACCCGACCGGAAGACCAGTGCCGCAACCGAACCCAGCAGTGCGAGACCGAGCGCATTGCCCAATTCGAAACTGGTCTCGGAGATTCCGACCGCGGATCCGGCCCGCTCTGGCGGCACCGAAGACACCGACACCTCCGACACCAGGGTGAACGCCAACCCATAACCGATACCGGCGATCGTGGACCCGGCCAGGTACCAAGCGATTCCGCCGTCCACGCCGACACCGATCAGCATGACATTGCCGATAGCCGACGCCAGCAGCGCCAGCACGAAGGTGGGACGCACCCCGAGGCGGTGCCCGACCCGTGCTCCACCCATCGAGCACACGAATACCGCGATCGCCATCGGAATCCCGAGCAACGCGGCCCCCAGCGGGTCACGTCCGGTCACCGATTGCAGGTAGACGCTGGTCAGATAGCTCATTGCCGCCAGAGTCATCATCCCGACCAGGCTGGAGCCGATGGCGACCGAGAACTGCGCCCGCCGAAACAGTCGCAGATCCAGCAGCGGTTCGGCGAGCTGTCGCTGCCGCCGCACGAAGATCACGAGCAGTACCACACCGATGAGACCGATCAAGAACGATGCGATATCGAACCCTTCGGCGGCGATTTGTTTGACCGCGTACACCACCGGCAGAATGCCGCCGATCGACAGCAGCACACTCGGAAGATCCAGTGGTCCGATCGCGCCGGCGCGATGTTCCGGCAATACGAACGGGCCGAAGGCGAGCAGGATCAACAGCACCGGAATATTGATGAGGAATACCGAGCCCCACCAGAAGTGATGCAGCAGCAAGCCGCCCAGGATCGGACCTACCGCGGATCCGCCTGCGAAGAATGCGGTCCACACACCGATCGCGGCGGCACGTTCGCGCGCGTTCGGGAACAGGCTCGAGATCAGCGCCAAACTCGACGGCAGCAGCGTCGCACCGCCCATCCCCATCAGCGCCCGCGCGATGATCAGCACGACGGTACTCGGCGCGAAAGCCGCCATGATCGAGGCGAGCCCGAATATCGACGCACCGGCGAGCAGAATATTGCGCCGCCCGATCCGGTCACCGACATTGCCCATGGTGATCAACAGGCCCGCGATGAGAAAGCCGTAGATATCGAGAATCCACAGCTGCTGCGCGGCTGACGGGTCGAGATCGAGGGTGAGCGTCGGCATGGCCAGGAACAACACCGAGATGTCCATCGACACCAGCAGCACGGGCAGCAAAAGCACCGCGAGACCGAGCCAGGCACGCCGCGAACTGGTCGAAGCGGTCTGCGCGACCTCCACCTGAGTCATGTCGATTCCCTCTCCCATGTCGCGTACACCGTACGCACAGCTCGGGTACAGTGTACGCATTCGGTCCCAAAACTGGAAGCGAGTCATGGGATGACAGAGCCGAAGCTCACCCGAGCGGCCATTGTCGATACCGCGATCACCCTTGCCGACGAGGCGGGGCTCGACGGATTGTCCATGCGACATATCGCCGAACAGATGGGTGTCGGCGCCATGTCGCTGTACCGGCACGTCGCGAACAAGGACGAACTGCTCGCGCTGATGACCGACGAGATCTCGGCGCGCAACCCGTATCCGTCGCCGGAGGGCAAGAACTGGACCTGGCGCGACCGAGTGCGCATTGCCGCCGAGGTCGACTGGGAGCTCTACCAAAAGCATCCGTGGGTATTGCTGACCTTCGCGATGCCCCGCTACAGCTTCGGCCCACAGGGTCTGGCCTGTTTCGCCTGGCTGGTCGAGGGGCTGCGCGAGCTGAATGTCTCGACCCGCGAGGCCTCGGCCATGGCCTTCGCGGTGTGGAACTACATTTCCGGGGCCACGCTGCCGCATATCATCGGCGCACTGGTCGAGCGCAAGGAGATGAATCCGGAGGGCTCGAACGGACTGCGGGCGCTGCTGGAAGGAGAGGCACAACTGCCCATTCCGCCCGCGCTAGCCGATCTGAACGGCAGTGGTGTCAGCGATCTGACCTCGGAGGATCTGCTGTATCTCGGACTGTCCGCGCTATGTGACGGATTCGAGGCACGGTACTCGAAGCCCGCTACCACTTGACCTGAACGGCACTTCAGGTTGCAGGGTTGACTGGTTCACCGACCCATAGGAGCCACCGTGCACGCCATCCGCCTGCATACCTTCGGACCAGCCGACAATCTGCGCTATGAAACGGTTCCCGACCCGGTGCCCGGGTCGGGTCAGGTGCGCATCCGAGTCGCGGCGGCGGGCGTACATTTCATCGATACGACATTGCGGCGCGGTGCGCCGGGCCCCTATCCACTGCCCACGCTGCCGACCATCCCGGGTCGCGAAGTCGCCGGGACGGTGGATCGGATCTGGACGGACGTCGATGCGTCGTGGCTCGGTAAGCGGGTCGTCGCGCATCTCGGTCCGGTCCCCGGTGGCTACGCCGAATTGGCCGTGACGGAAACCGCTCGGCTGCACGAGATTCCGGCGGGTCTCGATCCGGCGGAGGCTGTGGCGATCGTCGGTACCGGGCGAACGGCCACGGGGATTTTGTTGTTCACCGAACTCGGTCCCGACAGTGTGGTGGTCGTGACCGCCGCCGCGGGCGGCATCGGAACGCTGCTGGTTCAATATGCCAAGAATGTCGGCGCGACGGTGGTCGGGCTGGCCGGCGGGCCAGCGAAAGTCGAACTGACGCGACGCAACGGCGCGGATATCGCGATCGACTACCTACGCCCCGGCTGGCCCGAACAGGTGCGTGCCCAGCTCGGTGATCGTGGGGCCACGGTGCTGTTCGACGCTGTCGGTGGCGAAATAAGCCGCGCCGCAGTCGATCTGCTGGACAAAGGTGGTCAGCATCTGATCTACGGAGCGGCCGACGGTGCTCCGATGTCGCTGTCGGAGGCGGAGTCGGCCCCTCGTGGAATCACTTCCGAACTGGTCGTCGGACCGCGCATGCTCCAGCGCGTCGGCGGCGATCTGCGCCCGCTCGAGGACAAGGCCATGACCGAGGCCGCAGCCGGTCGACTGCGGCCCGCGGTCCAGCGTTTCCCGCTTGCCGAGGCAGCCGCCGCACACCGCGCGCTGGAAACCCGCGGCACTGTCGGCAAGGTAGTGCTCGAGACATAGGAGCGGTGGCCAGGATCGTTCTCCGCACGGAAGCTCTCGACCGTTGCGCGCACGGCGCGGTCGAGGTTGTCGGGGACGACCTGCATGTCTGCTGGAACGGCGCTGATGGCACCGGAGTCTGGGCGCGTCAGTCGAGGGCCTCACCGTTGACCACCGCGTAGGCGAACCCGTCCCAGCCCTTGCTGCCGACGGTTTGTAGGACAGTGGCGTCGAGGCTGGGTTCGGCGGCGAGCAACTCGACCAGATCGCGACTGGCCTGGACTGCCGGATCGTCCGAATGCTCGTCGGCCACAGCGCCATTGCGCACGACATTGTCGACGATGATCACCGAGCCAGGACGGGTCAGGCGCAGCGCCCAGAGCACATAGTTCGAATTGTTGACCTTGTCGGCATCGATGAACACCAGATCGAACGGTTCCGGATCCTCCTCTGCCAGCACGGGCAGGCTGTCCAGCGCCGCACCCACGCGGATCTCGACCCGCTCCCCGACTCCGGCCCGATCCAGATTCTCGCGCGCCACCCGTGCGTGCCGCGGCTCGAATTCCAGGGTGATGACCTGGCCGTCCTTCCCTACCGCCCGCGCCAGCCACATCGTGCTGTAGCCGCCGAGCGTGCCGATCTCGAGCACGCGCCGCGCCTGGATCGACCGCGCTATCAAATGCAGGAACTTCCCCTGCGCCGGCGATACGTCAATGGCGGGCAGTCCGGCCGCCGCATTGGCGGCCAATGCCGTCGCGGTCGAATCCTCGCCTCCCACCAGAGAGTCCACGATGTAGCTGTCCACGTCGGCCCACTCGAACGTCGTCATACCCGCAGTCTGCCATCAGATGCGGCAATACCGGCCGAACCGGGCGCCAGCAACTACCACCCACCCTCGAAGGCATGCGCGGCGTCGCCGACGTCATCACTCAAGCCATCCGGTCATCGGACTCTGCGCTGAATCCGCGCGAAACCGATTGGGCCGGCTGATTCGTCAGCCGCCTGACCCGGGTCACCGCTCACTTCATCCCCTTCGCATCGTGGCACCAAAGGTGGTGTCGTGTTCCGGGGTCACGAATGCTCCGACCCCAAACATCGGGACCGACCCTACGATGCCGAGCCGCCACGGCAACCAGACCTTCCCGCGCCGATAATCAGAACAGGAAATAGCGCTGGGCCATGGGCAACTCGGCGGCGGGCTGCTCGGTCCAGACCTCGCCATCGATGCGCACGGTGAAGGTATCCGGATCGACTTCGATCCGTGGCATGGCGTCGTTGTTCGGCATATCCGCCTTGGTAATGCGGCGAACGTTCGCGACGGGGGCCAGTTTTCGGCGCAGGCCCAAGCGGTCGGCGAGGCCGTCCTCGATGGCCTGTTCGGAGACGAAGTGCAACGAAGTCGCGGCGGCCGCAGGTGCTGCCGCGCCGAACATGGGGCGCGGCAGCACCGGCTGCGGGGTGGGGATGGAGGCATTGGCATCGCCCATGGCGGCCCAGGCGATCGCGCCGCCCTTGAGGACGGCGTGCGGGCGGACACCGAAGAACGCGGGATCCCACAGCACGACGTCGGCGAGCTTGCCGACCTCCACCGAGCCGATTTCGTGGTCGATTCCGTGTGCAACGGCCGGGCAGATGGTGTACTTCGCGATATAGCGCCGCACGCGGGCGTTATCGGCGGCGCCGTCACCCGCCAGCGCGCCACGGCGACGCTTCATGACGTGCGCGGTCTGCCAGGTGCGCATGACAACCTCGCCGATGCGGCCCATGGCCTGGGAGTCGCTGCCGATCATGGAGATCGCGCCGAGATCGTGCAGCAGATCCTCGGCGGCGATGGTGGAGGGCCGAATTCGACTCTCCGCGAAGGCAAGATCCTCCGGGATGGATGCGCGGAGGTGGTGGCACACCATGAGCATGTCGAGATGCTCGTCCAGGGTATTGACGGTATGCGGGCGCGTCGGGTTGGTGGAGCTGGGCAGCACATTGAGGTGTGCGGCGACGGTGATGATGTCAGGTGCGTGCCCGCCGCCCGCACCCTCGGTGTGATACGCGTGGATGCCGCGGCCCGCGATGGCGCCGAGCGTGTCCTCAACGAATCCGGCTTCGTTCAAGGTGTCCGAGTGCAGCGCCACCTGCACGCCCGCCGCATCGGCGACGGTGAGACAAGCATCGATGGCGGCCGGGGTGGAACCCCAGTCCTCGTGCAGCTTGAAACCCGCTGCGCCACCGCGCAACTGCTCCCACATGGATTCGGCGCTGACGGTATTGCCCTTGCCCAGCAGCACGATATTCATCGGCCAGGCGTCGGTGGCCTCCAACATTCGAGCCAGGTGCCAGGATCCGGGCGTCACGGTGGTCGCCTTGCTCCCCTCGGCCGGACCGGTGCCGCCGCCGATCACGGTGGTGATGCCGCCGCCGAGCGCCTCGTCCATCAGCTGCGGACAGATGAAGTGCACGTGACAGTCGACGGCACCCGCGGTGAGGATACGGCCGTTGCCCGCGATGATCTCGGTGTTCGGGCCGACCACCAGATCCGGGTGCACCCCGTTCATGGTGTCCGGATTGCCTGCCTTGCCCAGCGCGCAGATGCGGCCGTCGCGAATTCCCACGTCAGCCTTGATGATTCCCCAGTGATCGATGACGACCACGCCGGTGATCACGGTGTCGGGAGTGCCCTCGGCGCGGGTCGCGCGGGCCTGACCCATGGATTCGCGCAGCATCTTACCGCCGCCGAAGACGGCTTCATCACCCGCGAGTCCCGGTCCGCCGCTGCGGTCTTCGGTGATCTCGATCAGCAGATCGGTATCCGCCAGGCGAATTCGGTCGCCGGTGGTCGGACCGAACAGCTCGGCGTAGCGCGCGCGGCTCAGCGCAGTCATGACGCACTATCCAAACGTCCGGGGGGATTCAGGCTGATGCCGTGCACCTCGCGTGTGCCGCCGAGCGGAACCAGCGAAACCCGTTGGCCGAGACCCGGTTCGAAGCGCACCGCGGTACCTGCGGGAATATCGAGCCGACGTCCGTGCGCGGCCTCCCGATCGAAACGCAGCGCGGCATTGGCCTGCGGGAAATGCATATGGCTGCCGACCTGGACCGGCCGGTCACCGGTATTCACGACGTCGAGCTCGATGCGGTCCGCGCCCGCGTTCAACTCGATAGTGCCCTCGGCACAGAGGTATTCACCCGGAATCATGGTCGCCTCAGCCGATCGGATGGTGGACGGTGACCAGCTTGGTGCCATCCGGGAAAGTGGCCTCGACCTGCACGTCGTGGATCATCTCCGGCACCCCCTCCATCACATCGGCACGCGTGAGAACCGTTCGCCCCGAGGACATCAGCTCCGCGACCGTGCGTCCGTCGCGCGCACCCTCGAGCACATGATCGGTGATCAGCGCGACCGCCTCCGGATGGTTCAGCGCGAGCCCGCGCGCCTGCCTGCGCCGGGCGAGTTCGGCCGCGTAGCTCAGCAGCAGCCGTTCCTGCTCATGCGGCGACAGTCGCATCCGGACTCCTCAGCGCTCATGCATCAGGGTGACAGTAATTCTGGCACGCCCGTTCCGCGGGTGCCGATCAATCTCGGGCGGGAAGATTCTGCAGCCGCACCTGGCCGCGCGCCACCGTGCGACCCTCATCATCGGTCAGCACGACCTGCCACAGCTGCTGCAGCCGACCGCGGTGCAGCGGCGTCGCCTCGCCGAAGACCTTGCCCTCGCGCACCGAGCGCAGGAAGTCGGTGTTGTTGTTCACCCCGACCACGGTCCCGTTATTGCCCTGGGCGGTGTACCAGACCGCGCCGCCGACGCTGGCCAGCGTTTCGACGATAGTGCAGTACACACCGCCGTTGACAATGCCGGCCAGCTGCCACAACTGCGGTCCCGCGGTCAGCTGGCCGCGCACCCGGTCCGGCGTGACCTCGGTGAATTCGAGACCGATGACATCGGTGAAGGTGTTCTTGCTGAGCTCGGTCATCAGCTCGGGCGTCATGTCGGCCAGCGACTGGATCTGGGCAACTTCCTGCTGTGTCATCCATTCACCATGACACAGGGCGTCCCGGACCTCGCACGACGGCTACTTCCCGCGTTTGCTTGCCGACACAGAGCGGCGGGCTCCACACCCACATGGAGCCCGCCGCGGCAATGGATCGGGGGTTCACGGCAGCCCTCCGGAACACTCTGCCGATCCCAACGCCGAAATCAGTGTAGGTCAGGCTTACCTAAGTGAGCAAGTAGCGAACGGGACAGCCCGATCTGGCGTGGACGGATTCGATGGCCTGTTCGCGTCGGAAAGACGTGCCGCCGTCGACACCGGCGGACCACGGTCTGCCGGTGCGTCGCGCGGTTTGCACGATCTCAACCTGACCATTCGCCACAACAACGGACGCATCGTCGCCCAGCGCGCGCCCGCCGACATCATCGATGTCGCGCTGCCGCGCGAGGTCTTCGATCTCGACGACTCGGCACTCGAGGATCCGGTCACCAACCGTCCGATGATCCCAGTGGGACCCGACACGTATTGCCAGGGTATGACAAATGCCATACCAGCTATCCGGCAGTTACGACGTGGTGTAGTACGCAATTGCGTCGTTGAGTCAATTAAACTTGTGGAATGGCAGGACTTGGTGAACTCGAGAAGGCGGTCATGGACCAACTGTGGTCCAGTGACCAGCCGCAGACCGTACGGCAGGTACACGAGGCTTTGGCCGCCCGCCGCGAGCTCGCGTACACCACGGTGATGACGGTGTTGCAACGGCTGGCGAAGAAGAACCTGGTGGTTCAGCGCCGCGATGACCGCGCCCACCGCTACGCGCCGGTGCACACCCGCGACGAACTGGTGGCCAGCTTGATGGTCGACGCGTTGCAGCAGGCCGATGCGGCGGGCAGCCGGGCGGCGGCGCTCGTGCACTTCGTCGAACAGGTCGGCAGGGATGATACAGATGCGTTGCGGGAAGCACTCGCTAAGCTCGAGGCATCCGAAGATACTGCGCCACCGAAGCAGTAGTCTTGGGATCCTGGCCTCACAATGAGGTGAGTGCCCTGGCCCCACAACGCAGTGAGCTGAGTCGATGAACGCAACCGCGCCGGTCTTCGCCGGTCTCGCCTTGCTTCTCGCGGGGCCTGCCCCAGCATTGCTCAGCCGCGCGACTTGGCCATATCGGACGCCCCGCGCCGCGCTCGTGTTATGGCAGGCCATCGCGCTCGCCGCCGTGCTCAGCGCATTCAGCTCGGGGCTGGCCATCGCCACGCAACTGCTCGTTCCCGGACCGGACGGTCGCCCGACCACCTCCCCGGCCCGGGAAATCGACGCGCTCGGACTGCCGCTGTGGCTGGCCTACGTCTTCGTCTTCGCACTGACCCTGCTGGTCGGCGCGCGGCTGGTGTACGCGATCGTGCGCGTCGGCGTGCACACCCGCAGGCGCCGGGCGCGCCACCGCATGCTCGTCGACCTGCTCGACCAGAGCGGACCGCAGCGCCGCGCGGCCGATATCCGGGTGCTGGCCTCGACCGAACCGATCGCCTATTGCCTGCCCGGCCTGCGCCAACGGGTCGTGCTGAGCGAAGGCACGCTGACCAGCCTGCAGGACGCCGAGGTCACCGCCATCGTCAGCCATGAGCGCTCACATCTGCGCGCCCGGCACGACCTCGTGCTCGAGGCGTTCACCGCGGTGCACGAGGCCTTCCCCCGGGTGGTGCGCAGCAAGGCCGCGCTCGGCTCGGTGAAACTGCTGATCGAACTGCTCGCCGACGACTCGGCGGTGAAGGTGACCGGTCCCAAGCCGCTGGCCCGCGCGCTGGTCGCGTGCGCAAAATCCACCGCTCCGCAGGGCGCGCTGGCCGCCGGCGGACCGACCACCTTGATCCGCATCCAGCGCCTGGGTGGACGGATCGGCGATCTTCGGGTCGCCGCGGCGGCGTATCTGGGGTCGGCGGCCATCCTGGTGGTCCCGACCATGGCCGTCGCGGTACCCTGGCTGGTCGAACTGGATCGACTGCTGCGTCACTGATTCCTCCGGTTCTCCCCGACACACCCGGTCTTACCGCATCCCGATGACCGGGCCCAACCATCTCGGCGGCACCACGCGTGCCCGGATCCGCCCGCGCCGAGACATGAAAGGCACAACCCCGTTGACCTCCATCACCCCGGCCACCACCTTCGCGGCTCTGGGCCTACCCACCGTGCTCGTCCAGGCGCTGCGCCGCGACGGCATCGAGGCACCGTTCCCGATCCAGGCCGCGACCGCGACCGATGCGCTGGCGGGTAAGGATGTGCTCGGGCGCGGTCCCACCGGCTCCGGTAAGACCCTGGCCTTCGGGCTGCCGATGCTCGCGCTGCTCGCGGGCGCCCAGGCCAAGCCGAGCCGTCCGCGCGGTCTGGTGCTGGTGCCGACTCGCGAACTGGCCGCCCAAATCGAAAAGGCGCTGGACAATGCGGCACTATCGCTCGGACTGCGGATCGCCTCGGTGGTCGGCGGCGCACCGATCAAGCGACAGGCCGACCGGCTCGCGCGCGGTGTCGACCTGCTCATCGCCACGCCCGGGCGGCTCGAAGACCTGATCAACCAGCGCTCCGCCGACCTGTCGGATGTGCGGATCACCGCACTGGACGAGGCCGACCATATGGCCGATATGGGCTTCTTGCCGCAGGTCACCAAGCTGCTCGACCGAACCCCGAAGGATGGTCAGCGCCTGCTGTTTTCGGCCACCCTCGATGGTGAGGTCGACAAGCTGGTCAAGCGCTACCTGCGCAGCCCCGTCACCCATTCCACCGCGCCGCCGTCGGCCTCGGTCGCGACGATGTCGCATCATCTGCTGTACCTGCGCAAGGCGCATAAGCGCGAAATCACCGCGCAGATCGCCGCCCGCGACGGGCTGACCATCATGTTCGTGCGCACCAAGCACGGTGCGGACCGGCTCGCGAAACAATTGCGTGCGGTCGGCATCGCCGCGGGCGCGCTGCACGGCGGGAAGGCACAGAACAACCGTGTGCGGACGCTGGCCGCATTCGCCGACGGTACGACACCGGTGCTGGTGACCACCGATGTGGCCGCACGCGGCATCCACGTGGACGGGATTTCCCTTGTCGTGCACGTGGATCCGCCCGCGGAACCCAAGGCGTACTTGCACCGCGCCGGCCGCACCGCCCGCGCCGGTGAGGACGGTGTCGTTGTCACGCTGGTCACCGAGGAGGAGCGCGCCGACGTCGAGAAGATGACCCGCAAGGCGGGCGTCGACGTCGACGGCGTGCAGGTCCGTCCGGGCGATCGGCAGCTGATCCAGATCACCGGAGCGAAACAGCCCTCGGGTGTACCGATCGTCGCGGCGAACTCCGCGGTCACGGTGGGTGACGAGGGTGAGTTGCAGGTCGGTAGACCGAGCCGCCGGACAGGTGGTGCGGGTTCCAGCGGTCGTGGTCGCGGCACACGCTCGGACGGTGCGGGCTCAGCTGGTGCCGGGCGGCGCAGCGCTGGTGCGAATGGTCGCGCCGGCGGTGCGAAGAAGGCCATGGGCGGTTCGCCCAACTCCACGGCGACGTCGAGTCGGCGCGGGGTCGGAACTTCGGGTCGTGAGTCGACGGCCACACCCACTACAGGTCGAACTGCAAGCGTGGCAACGGCAGCCCCTGGCCGCGGCGCGAGCTCGGCGAAGACGGCTGCGGGGCGGACCGCGAACGCGGCAACGGCTGCGCAGGGTCGTGCTGCCGGATCAATGAAGGCGACCGCGACACGTTCCGCCGGATCGGGCGCTGCCGCGCGCGGCACGGCGGCCAGCCATGGCGCAGGGACTGCTTCCGGTCGCGGCGCCTCCGGCCGCGGCGCTGCGACCAGGGGAGACACGCCCGGGCGTACCCGTCGACACGCCGGGCGGGCACAGGGGGCGCCGGGCGGCCGCAACCGCGGAGCAAACTGACCAGGTGGCGAATCATCAGGTCGGCGCGATCGTCTGCGCACTGATCGCGGCATTGCTCTTCGCGGTGGCCGCGGTCGCGCAGCAGCATGTGGCGGCCGCGGTTCCCGAGGGCGAGTCGCTCATGCGTTCGCTGCTGCGTAGTCCACGGTGGTGGGCCGGAATCGTCGGGGACACCGGCGGTTACGCGATGCAAGTCGCCGCACTGGCCCTGGGTTCGGTCTTGCTCGTGCAACCAATTCTGGTCAGCATGCTGGTCTTCGCGCTCCCGCTCTCCGCCCGCCTCAACCACCGCCGCATCACCCCGCGCACCTGGGCGACCGCCATCGCCCTCGTCGCGGCCCTCGCCTGCTTCTTGATCGTCGGAGATCCGACCGAAGGCAATACCAATGCGCCCCTGCGTGATTGGATCCCGCCGCTGGCGGTCCTGCTCGGTTTGCTCGCAGTGGCCATCATCATCGCGCTCGGGACCTCCGACCCGACCCGCCGCGCACTCCTGTTCGGCACTGCGGGCGGTGCCCTGTTCGGGCTGGCCGCCGCACTCACCAACTATGTGACCGACCTCTTCAAGGGCGGCCTCACCCATGTGCTGGGCAGCTGGCAAACCTGGACCCTGGTTGCCTCCGGCGTCATCGGCCTCTATCTCCAGCAACGCGCCTATCAATCCGGCCCCCTCGTCGCATCGTTGCCCGCCGTCACCATCACCGAACCCTTGGTCGCCGCCTTCATCGGCATCACCGTCCTCGACGAACGCCTCCGGACCGACCGCCTCGGACTCGTCGTCGTCATCGTCGCCGTAATCGTCATGTGCGCGACCACAATCCAACTCTCCCGCGTCCAAGCCGAGGCATGACACGCCCCGCATCTTGGATGGGGTGGGGACCGAATGCTCGGTGATTGCACGGAAGTACGGCGCACCGGTTAGAATTGCTCGAGTGCAGTTTCTCCCTGGTCATCAGCCGCCGTACGACCTGACCTACGACGACCTCTTCCTCGTCCCGAATCGGACGGATGTCGCGTCACGGTTCGATGTGGATCTATCAACCGTAGACGGGTCCGGCACCACCATCCCCATTGTCGTCGCAAATATGACCGCGGTCGCCGGACGCCGGATGGCCGAGACGGTCGCACGTCGTGGCGGCATCGTCGTACTGCCGCAGGATCTCCCGATCGCCGCGGCATCGGAAACCATCGCCTTCGTCAAGAGCCGCTCGCTCACCGCCGATACGCCGGTCACGCTGGACCCGGAACGTTCGGTCTCCGAGGCCGTCGCGCTGATGCATAAGCGCGCCCACGGCGCCGTGGTGGTCGTCGACGGCGGTAAGCCGGTCGGCGTGGTCACCGAGGCGTCCTGCACCGATGTCGACCGATTCGCCCGGCTGCGCGATGTTGCGGTCACCGATTTCGTACAGGCACCGGCCAGCACCTCGCCGCGCGATCTGTTCAACCTGCTCGAGGCCGAGCATGCGCACCTCGCCGTGCTCGTCGCCGAAGACGGCGGCCTCGCCGGCGTGATGACCCGCACCGGAGCCATCCGCGCCGGGATTTACCAGCCGAATGTCGATGCCGACAACCAGTTGCGCGTCGCTACCGCGGTCGGCATCAACGGCGATGTGGCGGCCAAGGCCAAGGCACTCGTCGACGCCGGCGCGGACCTGCTTGTCATCGATACCGCACACGGCCACCAGGCCAAAATGCTCGAAACCCTCAGCGCCATTCGCGATCTCGGCCTTGGTGTGCCGCTGGTCGCGGGCAATGTCGTCTCCGCGCAGGGCACCCGTGATCTGACCGCGGCGGGCGCTGACATCATCAAGGTCGGTGTCGGCCCCGGCGCCATGTGCACCACCCGCATGATGACCGGCGTCGGCCGCCCGCAGTTCTCCGCAGTGGCCGAATGCGCCTCCGCCGCAAGAGAACTCGGCGTGCACATCTGGGCCGACGGCGGTGTCCGGCACCCCCGCGACGTCGCGCTCGCACTGGCCGCGGGTGCGTCCAATGTGATGATCGGCTCCTGGTTCGCCGGCACCTACGAATCGCCCGGTGACCTGCGCGTGGACCGCGACGGCAATGCCTACAAGGAGAGCTTCGGCATGGCCTCCAAGCGCGCCGTCGCCGCCCGCACCGCCACCGACAGCGGTTTCGACCGCGCCCGCAAGGCACTGTTCGAGGAAGGCATCTCCAGCTCGCGCATGCGCCTGGATCCGGAACGCCCCGGCGTCGAGGACCTCATCGACCACATCTGCTCCGGCGTCCGCAGCGCCTGCACCTACGCGGGTGCCCGCACCCTCCCCGAGTTCCACGACAAGGCGGTCCTCGGGGTCCAGTCGGCGGCAGGTTTCGCGGAAGGACGTCCCCTTCCTTCAGGCTGGTAACCCTGCATCCCAGCGGATAGCCGGGTCTTCCCACCCCAGCGGATCACCACGGAGCGAGTCCTACAGGCGACCCCTTCGCGGCCGTTCGAAGGTGCGCTATCGACTCATCCGAGTCGATAGCGCAGGCGCCGCGCCACTGCGCAGGCATACATCCAATGCCGAACAATCCACCCAAGGTCACAACGACGGAGCGAGTCTTACGAGCGACCGTTCGCGGCCCGTCTCGCGTCCGAGCCGTCGAAGCGCATGCGACGAAGTCGCGAGTCTCGACGACTCGGACGCGAGGAAAGCGTCCGGGGAAGTCGACATAATCGGTG
>NZ_JBFANN010000032.1:0-91274 GCF_040674855.1 Nocardia sp. NPDC049707
CCTGCGACGTGCGGGCACCGATGTGTGATGGCAGAAAGCGGGCAGCGCTTTGGGCGCCCGGGGTGACGGACATCGCAACGCGCACATTTCCCCGCGAAAGCGTGGCCGCGAACCCGCCGCGCGGAGCGCGGCCATCAAACACCGCCCTCCCTATACCTTGGACGATCGAAGGATCCGCTCACGTCCGAGCGACCTTCGCCACCAGCCACCCGACAGCCAGACAAAACCAGCAGGAGCGGGACGTGAGCAGCGAGAAGATTCAGCGCGTCGGCATCATCGGCGCCGGCCAGATGGGTGCGGGAATCGCGGAGGTGTGTGCCAGGGCGCATATCGACGTGCTCGTCTACGAACAGACTCGGGAACTAGCGGCGGCGGGCCGCGCTCGCATCCTGCGCTCGCTGGACCGTGGCGTCAGCAGCGGCAAGATCACCGAGCGTGAACGCGAACAGGCCGCGTGGCGGCTGCGGTTCACCTCCGACCTCGGCGATTTCGCCGACCGCCAGCTGGTGGTCGAGGCGGTGCTCGAGGACGAGAAGGTGAAGACCGCCATCTTCGCCGAACTCGACAAGGTCGTCACCGATCCGGATGCCGTACTGGCCTCCAACACCTCCTCCATCCCGATCATGAAGATCGCCGTCGCCACCGCCAACCCGGAGCGCGTGGTCGGCATGCATTTCTTCAACCCGGTGCCGGTGCTGCCGCTGGTCGAGCTGGTCACCACGCTGAAGACCAGCGAGGCGGTGTCCGCGCGGGCCGAGACCTTCGCCGGCGATGTGCTCGGCAAGCAGGTCGTGCGCTCGGCCGACCGCTCCGGCTTCGTGGTGAACGCGCTGCTGGTGCCGTACCTGCTTTCGGCCATCCGGATGGTCGAATCCGGCTTCGCCACCAAGGAGGACGTCGACAAGGCGATGGTGCTCGGCTGCGCCCACCCGATGGGTCCGCTGGCACTGACCGACCTGGTCGGCCTCGACACCGTGAAGTCCATTGCTGACTCCATGTACCAGGAGTTCAAGGAGCCGCTGTACTCGGCGCCGCCGCTGCTGATGCGCATGGTGGAGGCCGGGCTGCTCGGCAAGAAGACCGGCGCGGGCTTCTACCAGTACAACCGCGCTTGAGCTGAGTTGAGCGTGCAACCTGTGGGCGTCAGGGGTCCGTTCGGCACTCACATAAGCATGACGGAGCGAGTCTTACGAGCGAGAAGTTCGCGGCTCCTTCGGCGTCCGCGCGCGTGCGCGGTGATCGACTCAGCCGAGTCGTCGAAGCGCATGCGCGATACGCGTGAGTCCCGACTACTGGTCAGCCATACATCCAATGCCGAACTGCTCGCTCAGGCGACGCCAACAGAGCGAGTCTTACGAGCGACTCGTTCGCGGCCCGCGTCCGTGCCGCAGGCGCGGCCATCGAACACAGCCGAGTCGTCGAAGCGCATGCGCCGTAGGCGCGAGTCTCGACGGCGCCGCTAGCAACTTGCTTGCAGGTCGCTCGAAAGGGTCAGTCGCGAGACACCAGGGGGCCGCGAACACGCCGCGGCCACGCGGCCAAAATTAAGGAGTACCCCGCTCATGGTCAACGTTCAGGACGGATACGGGTCCAGCATTCTGGGCTACCCGAGGATCGGGCCGCACCGGGAACTCAAGCGGGCCCTCGAGGGCTATTGGCACGGCGGGATCTCCCGCGACGAATTGCTCGCGGTCGGGCGCGATATCCAGGAGCGGCAGTACAACGGTCTCGCCGCTACTGGTCTGACCCAGGTGCCGGGCAACACTTTCTCGTTCTACGACCACATCCTCGACAATGCGTTGCTGTTCGGTGCCGTGCCAGCGCGATTCAAGCCGTTCCAGGACGAGTTGCACCCGCTGGACTTCTACTTCTTGATGGCGCGCGGCCGTCCGGATCTGCCGCCGCTGGAGCTGGTGCGGCTCTTCGGTACCAACTATCACTACCGCCAGCCCGAACTCGACGAGAAGACCGAATTCTCGCTGCACCCTGAGGCTTTGCTCGACGAATGGGATCGCGCCAGGGCCCGCGATATCGAGCTGCGCCCGGTGGTCGTCGGCCCGGTGTCGCTGCTGCTGCTGTCCAAGGCGGGTCATATCCCCGGTGAGGCAGGCGGTTTCGACATACTGAGCCTGCTGGACAAGCTGCTCCCGGTGTATGAGGAGCTGTTCGAAATCCTCGCCAAGCGCGGGTCTACCTGTGTGCAGTTGGACGAACCGTGCTTCACCAGCGAGCGCACTCCTGCGGAGCTGGCCGCGTTCGAGCGTGCCTACCAACGACTTTCGACCTCGGCGCTGCGTCCGCGCATGCTGGTCACCGGGCAGTACGGCGATTTCGGGGAGGCGCTGCGCATCCTGGCCGAAACCAATGTCGAGGCCATCGGATTGGATCTGGCCGGCTATCGGATCCAGCCCGAAGAGCTCGCGCAGATTCCGGGCATTCGGCGTAAGCGCCTGTACGCGGGCGTGATCAGCGGTCTCAATGTGTGGCGCGCGGACCGCTATGTGACGTTGGAATACCTCAACGAATTGGCGAAGGTGTGCCCCGATCTGGTGGTGTCCACCGGCACAACACTGCTGCACGTCCCCTATGACGTGCTCGCCGAATACGAGATCGAGGGCCATGTCGCCGACCGCCTCGCCTTCGCGCAGCAGAAGGTGGGCGAGGTGGTTTCACTAGCCAAGGCCCTCACCGAGGGACCCTCGGACAAGTGGCGCAAGCGCCCCACCGAGGTGCACTTCAAGCAGAAACATGCGGTGCGGCAACGGGTCTACGCGATCACCCCCGATATGCGCACGCGCGAACCATATGAGGTGCGCCGCGAGGCCCAGCAGCGCAAGCTGAATCTGCCGCCGGTGCCCGCGACCACGCTGGGTTCCTTCCCTCAGACGAACAAGATTCGGCAGGCCCGCTACGACCTGGGCCAGGGCAAACTGTCCTACGACGAATACCGCAAGCGGATCGAGGCCGAGATCGAGGCCACGATCCGCCTGCAGGAGGACATCGGTCTCGATGTGCTCGTGCACGGTGAGCACGAGCGCAACGACATGATCCAGTACTTCGCCGAGCTGCTCGACGGCTTCGCGACCACCCACTTCGGCTGGGTGCAGGTGTACGGATCCCGTTGTGTGCGACCGCCGATCATCTACGGCGACGTTTCGCGGCCTGCGCCGATGTCGGTCGAGTGGATCAGCTTTGCCCAGTCGTTGACCGATAAGCCGGTCAAGGGCATGGTCACCGGTCCGGTCAGCATGATCGCGCGTTCTTTCGTGCGGCAGGATCAGCCGCTGTACGAGACCGCGGATCAGGTCGCGCTGGCCATTCGCGATGAGGTCGTGGATCTCGAGCGGGCCGGGATTTCGATCATCCAGGTCGACGAGCCCGCCATTCGCGAGCTGCTACCCATGCGTCCACAGGGACGCGCCGAATATCTGCGGTGGGCGGTCGCGGCCTTCCGCCTGGCCACCTCGGGCGTCAAGCCGGAGACCCAGATCCACACGCATATCGGCTATTCCGGTCGTACCGAGGTGGTCGACGCGATCGAGGAGCTCGACGCCGATGTCACCGCGATCGTCGCGACCCGCTCGATCGAATGGGTGCTCAAGGCGCTCAAGGAAGACTCCGCATCGGGTCACGGCCTGAGTCATGGCGTCGGTCCGGGTGTCTACGAGAGTCGTTCGGCGCGGATTCCGGATATCGATGAGCTCGACGAATTGCTCACGGCCGCAGCTGAAGCCGTCAGTCCGGAACGCCTGTGGGCGAATCCGGACGGTGGTCTGAAGACTCGGCACTACTGGCAGCTGGAGCCCTCGCTGCGCAATATGGTCGCGGCCGCGCGCCGCGTTCGTCGGCGGGTCACGCCGCCGGAGTAATACCGAAGACGAAGGCCGCCGCCATGTCTCGGACATGGCGGCGGCCTTTTCGGCTCGGGTGACGGATGTCATGCTTAATCGGTACAGTACGTACCGTATCGTTGAGATATGGCTGAGCAGATATGGCCCGAGTCGTTACCGGTGGCCCAAGTTCGAATCGCCAGGCCCACCGATCGGTTGGTAGAGGTCGTGCGGTTCTACGTCGAGGGGTTGGGGCTGCGCGAGCTCTACCGATTCGAAAATCACGCGGGTTACGACGGTGTGATGCTCGGATTTCCGGGAACCGGATACCACCTGGAGTTCACCACCCATGTGGACGGCAGCCCGGGCGATGCGCCGAGCGCGGAAAACCTACTGGTGCTCTACTTTTCGACCGAATCCCAGATGTACGACGTCGCGCAGCGCCTCGGTGAATTCGGTGTGGAGCCGGTTCCCGCCGAGAATCCGTATTGGGCGGCCAACGGCGGCTTGACCTTTCCGGATCCGGACGGCTGGCGAGTTGTCCTGATGCCGCGTCCGGTTTTCTGATGCCGGGACGAATGCGCGAGGACCGCATCGATACCGCGGTACTCGCCGCGGCGCGAGAGCTGTTGGACGAGAACGGTTATGCCGAACTGTCCATCGGCGAGGTGGCGGCCAGAGCCGGTCTGCATCGGCCGGCGATCTACCGCCGCTGGCCGTCGAAACGCCACCTCGTTGTCGAGGTGGTCGCCGCCCTGCTCGGTGTGCAACCGACGCCGAACACCGGCGACCTGCGCGCCGATCTGACCAGCGCACTGCGCAATCTGGTTGCCGCACTGCGCGATACCTCGCTGAGCCACGTATTGCCGGCCTTGGTGGCGGATCTCGCCAACGACCCGGAGCTCCGCGCGCATTTCCTGGCAACGGTATTCGAACCGCGTAGGCGAACCACCGCGATCGCTCTGGAGTCGGCCATCCACCGAGGCGAGATCGATCCGGATATCGATCTCGACTTCGTCTTGGACGCGGTCGCCGCCCCGATCTACTACCGCGCCCTCTTCGGCCATCTACCGCTGACCGACCTCCTCGCCGACCAGTCGGTCGATGCCGTGCTCCGTGCAACCGCCCGCTGACCGCCCGGGTCCGGGTCCGGGTCTATTCGCACAGCGAGTTCGCGAGGCATCGGCAGTGGGGTGAAGCATGCTCGGGCGCGGATAGCTCGTTGTCAGCCGGGGCGCTGGTCGGCGGGTGACAGCAGCGTGGCGAGGGTGCGCAGACCTGCGGTGATGTCGGTGGCGGTAGGGGCGTGTTCCGGGTCGACCAGATGTTGGTTCAGCAGGCCGCCGAGCATGGTTTGCAGGACGGCGCCGAGTTGCGGATCCGCCACGCCGGGACCGAACAGGTCGGCCAGCCCGGCGCGCGCCTGTTGCTGGCCGGAGCCCAGTTCGGCGCGCAGTTCGGGGGAGTGCAGCGCCTGGGTCAGACATTCCGCATTGGCGGTCCAGAGTGCGTGCTGCTCGCTGAACGAGGTGATCAGCTGCTGGAAGAAGTCCAGCAACCGCGCGGTCGGATCCGCGGCGTCGTGGGCGGGCAGTGAATCGAGGATCTGCTGTACCGCATCGGCGCTCGATTCCATCATCGCCTGGTTGAGTAGCTTGTCGCGGGTGCCGAAGTGGTAGTTGATGGCGGCCAGATTGGTGCCGGAGGCGGTCACGATATCCCGCACGGTGGTGCGCGCATAGCCGCGTTCGGCCAGGCACTGCTTGGCCGCGGCGAGCAGAACTTCTCGGGTTCCCACGCCATCAGCGTGCCATACATCTGTTTGTGACGCACGCTTCAAACAATTGTTTGTGACAAGTGTTTGAAACAGTTGTATGTTGAGGTCGTAGCCCGCTCCACCACATGGAAGTACGAGACGACCAATGACCGCACAGCGCGCGCTTTCTCCCCTCGAGCTCACCTATTTCGGCACCGAAACCCGCCTCGGCACCGTGCCGGCCGCCGGTATACCGGTGTTCATCGGATCCACCGTGCACGGCCTGCTGGATATCGAGATCCTGCGCCGAGTGCTCGATGAACTGGCGGCCCAGCATCCACTGCTGCGCAGCAAGCCGGTGACCGATGCCGACGGCACGCGGTATCTGCGCCGCGACGATGCCTACCGGCCGCGCCTCGATATCGCCGATGGCGGTGAAGCCGAGTACCTGAATCTGGTCAATGGACCACTGGATTGGCGCGACGGCCTGTTCCATGCCCACCTGCTCCGCGATGGTGACCGCGATCGGATCATCCTGGTCATCCATCACGGAATCGCTGATGGTAGGTCGGCTTTCGCGCTACTCGCGCAGCTGTGGCAGCGCTACACCGCACATACGACGGGAACCGCACTGCCACCGTCGGATTCCGATCAGGAACTGCCGGAGAGCATCGATGCCCGACTTACCGAGGTTGTCTCGGATGCCGAGGTCGCCGGCTGGCTCGACCAGATCCGGGCCGGTGCCGCGACGATGAGTCCGGAGTCGGCTCCGCGCAGCTTACCGATCGACGGTGACGGGATCGGCGACGATCCGCTCGGCCGGTTCGCGCTGCAACGAATCGAACTGGATACCAACGAAACCCGGGACCTGATCGTTGCTGCCGGGGCGCACGGGCTTTCGGTCAACAGCCTGCTCGGCGGTGCCGCACTCGTCGCATTCCGCTCGCAGCTCGAACCCGCGACGGGGAAGCTCCCGCTACTCTGCGGCCACGCGGCGGATGTGCGATCCGAGGTGAACCCACCCCTGCCCGCGAATACCATCCTGAATTGCGCTTCCGGCATAGGCACATTCGCTCTGGTGGCCGACAACGCGGATTTGATCGATATCGCACACGAGGTGGCCGCGGGTATGGCGGCCGCACGGGAACAGCGCGAAGCCCCCATATTCCTGCTCGCATCCCAGCGCATCCAGGACGAGGCGACCGCCGCGATCTTCGCGGCCGCGCCGACCGTGGCCATCTCCAATATCGGTCGCCTGCCTGCATATTCGACCCCGGACGGTATCCGCCACATTCGCGACGAGATCTACGCCATGGGCCCCGGCATGCCGCCGAAGCTCACCGTCTTCACCGTCGGTGAGCGACTGACCATCCAGGTCGAATACGACACCGCCCGGTACAGCCGCGCCCAGATGGGCAAGGTCAGCTCGGCATTCATCGACGCATTGCAAGGCATCCGCGCCGCCTGATCACTCCGGCGGCTGACCGCGGCCCGTGCGGTGAATGGTCAACTGACGCGTCCATTTTCGCTGTTTCTTCGGCGGCCGCTCGGGCTTTTCGGCATCGCCGTCCGCCTCGACCTCGTATCGACGAATATAGGCGCTCGCGAACGCCTGCACCGTCGCGGTGACCGGAATCGCCAGCAGCGCGCCGGTGGGCCCGAGTATCGCCGCACCCGCGATGACCGCGCCGAAGGCGACGGCCGGATGCATATCCAGCGTGGTCGCGGTGATTCTCGGTTGCAGGACATAGTTTTCGAACTGCTGGTACACCACGATGAAGCCCAGAATCCACAGCGCGGTGGATGGGCTGTGCACCAGTGCGACGAGCACCGGCAGCGCACCGGCGAGATAGGTGCCGACGGTCGGAATGAACTGCGAGACAACGCCGACCCACAGCGCGAGCGCGAATGCGGACGGCACATCGAGAACGCGCAGCGCAATATAGTGCGCGATCGTCGAGCACAGTGCGAGCAGTGCGCGTGAATAGATATAGCCGCCGGTCTTTTCGACGGCGATATCCCAGGCGCGCAACACATGTCGCTGGCGGCTCGGCGGCAGCAGCGAGGAGACCGCATTGCGGAAACGCGGTCCGTCGGCGGCGAAATAGTAGGTGAACAACAGCACGCCGAGGACCTGGAAGATGGCGCCGATCGCGGCGGTACCGACACCCCAGGCATTGCCTGCCAGCCCGACCAGATAGCGGTCGATGGTGGAACTCCACTCACCGAGGTGCTTCCGCAGATCATCGCTGGACAGATTCGTCCTGAGGGTGCGATTGACCCAATCGATGGCCTGATCCACATTGTCGGGCGCGTTCTTGACCAACGCGGTGACCTGGTCGATCAGCAAAGCGCCGAGTGTCCACACGAACGCTACCGTGACCACGGTCAGAATCAGGAAGACCATCCCGGTCGCCAGCCCACGTCGTACCCCGCGCGCGGCAAGCCAATTCACCGCCGGCTCGATGGCGAAGGCCAGGAACAGCGAAACCAGCAGCACCAGCAGGAAACCCTGCAATTTCTCCAGAATCCAGAAGCCGAACACCAACCCGGCCACCGTCGCCGCCGCGAGCAGGAATGCCCGCAACAGCCACGGCGGCGGCCCCTCGGTCACATCGACGATGACCGCCGCCGTTTCGGTGGGCGGGGATTGCTCTTCATCCGCAGACACACCGCCAAGCTAGGTGAATCGGCGACGAATCGGCGCAACGACACGAACCAACTAGATCGTCGAGGCGTCGATGACGAACCGATACCGCACATCACTCGCGACGACCCGGTCGTACGCGCCATCGATCTCATCGGCCGAGATCAACTCGATCTCCGCACCGATCCCGTGTGCGGCGCAGAAGTTCAGCATCTCCTGGGTCTGCTCGATACCGCCGATCATCGAGCCGGCCAGCGCCCGCCGGTATCCGGTGAGCGTGAAAGGCTTGACGCTCAACGGGTTCTCGGGCAGGCCGAGAATCACCAGGGTGCCGTCCAGCTTCAGCAGGCGCAGGTAGTTATCGATCGGCAGATCGGCCGAGACCGTATTGAGGATCAGATCGAAGCGGTTGCGCAGTTCGCGGAAGGTCTGCTTATCGCCGGTCGCGTAGTAGTGGTGCGCGCCGAAGCGTTTGCCGTCGTCCTGCTTGGCGAGCGAATGGCTCAGCACGGTGACCTCGGCTCCCATCGCCGCGGCGATCTTCACACCGACGTGTCCGAGTCCACCCATGCCGATGATCGCGACCTGCTTACCCGGCCCGGCATTCCAGTGCCGCAGCGGGGAGAACAGCGTGACGCCCGCGCACAGTAGCGGCGCCGCCACATCGAGTCCGATTCCCTCCGGAATGGAGAGCACGAAGTTCTCGGTCACCACGACCTGGGTCGAATAGCCGCCCATCGTGTAACCACCCGGCTGGATGGACGCGTCCACCGGGGTGTTGTAGGTCATGGTGGCCCCGTTGTCGCAGTACTGCTCCTCATTGGCCAGACAGGGACCGCAGACACCGCAGGAATCGACCATGCAGCCGACGCCGACGCGATCGCCGACCCGATGCCTGGTCACCTCGGAGCCGACCGCGGCGACAATGCCCGCGATCTCGTGGCCGGGGACGCATGGGTATATGGCGCCGCCCCATTCGTCGCGAGCGGTGTGGATATCGGAGTGGCAGATACCCACGTATTTGACATCTATCAGGACATCGCGCGGCCCTAGCTCCCGCCGCTTGATGGTGAGCTTCTCGAAGCGCCCATCGGGCGCGGGGATCGCATAAGCAGCAACAACGCTCATGCTTACATGCATACCGTCGCATGCGGAGGTTTGCCAAACGCACCGCCCGAGAAAGCGTGCGCCATTTTCTGATCTACCGCACAGGTCTGCGGCCACAATGGAATTGGTCGAAGGCCCAGCCGGAGGCGGGAGAGCGGCATGGACGACGAGCGGCACCGCGCGCCCGAGAGGCAGCGAGCCGGTGGCGGGCGTGCGCTGGCGGTCTTGGTGGCCTTCCTGCTCGCCGTGGCGGCATTCTTCGGCTTCCGGGGTGAGCTGCCCGATTGGTCGTCCTCGGGTGCGGACAACTCCGCGCCCGCGCTGCTCGAGCCGCTACCGGCGCTGGATCCGGTGGCGGTCGCGCACGCCGTTGAACCGGCACTGGTGAATATCAACGCGTCCGCGCGGCCGTTCGGAGTCGCCGCGGCCGGCACCGGGATCGTGCTCACCGCCGACGGACAGGTGCTGACCAGCCATCACGTGGTCAAGGGTGCCGAGATCGTCACGGTCACCGATGTCGGTAATGGCACGGTCTACGACGCGAAGGTGCTCGGCTACGACGCCGGCGCGGATATCGCGCTGCTGGAACTCACCGGCGCCACCGATCTGACGATCGCGCGCATCGGCAGCTCCGGCGAACTGCGCGTCCGCGAGCAGGTGCTCGCCATCGGCAATGCCGGCGGCGCTGGCGGCATTCCGACCTCGATCCAGGGCAGTATCACCGATCTGAACAGCACGATCATCGCGCTCAATTCCTCCGATCTGACCCGCAAACCGCTGACCGGGATGGTGGAGATCGCCGCGCCGGTCACCGCGGGACAGTCCGGCGGTGCGCTCGCCGATCCGGGCGGCACGGTGGTCGGCGTGATCACCGCCGCGTCGGGTGGGAACGCACGCGAGGTCGGGCGCAGCCCGAACGGCTACGCGGTGCCGATCGACACCGCGATGCGGGTCGTGGGCCAGATCCGTTCCGGTACGCCCACCGAAACCGTGCACATCGGGCCGACCGCGACGCTCGGTGTGCTGATCTCCGATGCGCAACCCAGCGGGGCCCGGATCGATGTCGCGCTGTACGGATTACCGGCCTACGCCGCCGGACTCGTCGATGGCGATGTGATCACCTCGATCGACGGTCGTGACATCACCAGCGCGAAGGCATTGCGGGCGGCGATCAATGTGCACACGCCGGATGACACTGTTCAGCTGGATGTTCACGGTGCGGATGGAGCGCAGCGCACGGTCACCGTGGTGCTGGCGCTCGGCACCCCGAACTAGACCAGCGACAGCCAGTAATCCTGGAACTTCAGGAAGATCAGCAGCAGCACCACGGCGTAGAACACCGCGACGAAGGTCCAGCGCCACTCGACGACGATCCGCATCGGCCCGTGCGCAGCACCCCATACCTGCTCGGTGGTCACCGCGAGCAGCGGTGTGATGATCGCCCACACCACCATGCAGTACGGGCACAGCGCGCCGATCCGGTACAGGCTCTGGAAGATCAGCCAGCAGATGAAGACGGTGCCGAGTACGGTCCCCACCCACAGCCCGCCCCAGATCCAGCGCGGAAAGCGCACGTTGGCGACCGCGAGCACCGCCAGGGTGACCACCACCGAGAAGCCGACGATGCCGATGATCGGATTGGGGAATCCGAATCTGGCGGCCTGCTCGGTGGTCATCACATTGCCGCAGGACAGGATCGGGTTGATGCTGCACGAGGGCCGATAGCTCGGATCGGTGAACAACTTGAACCGCTCAACGGTCAGCGTGACCGAGGCAAGCCAGCCGGCCAGCCCGCCGATCAGCAACACCCAGGCGGCTCTGGCAGAGGTGTTGTTCACTTGGCCGCGGCGGCGATGATCGCTGCCATCGCGTCGGGCTTGAACTGACCGGACGGCAAGGCGAGGTCCTGGCCGCTCAGCTGCTTGTCGTTGACGAAGATCGTCGGGGTCGATTGGACTCCGCTGGTCAGCACGTCCTTGGTCTTGGCCTCGATGTACTTGCTGTAGGTGTTGTCCTTGATGCACTGCCCGACCGAATCCGGAAGGCCGACGCTCTTGGCGATTTCGATCAGCCGGTCATCGGTCAGACCCGCACTGTTCTCGGGGGGCTGCTGGTCGAACATGGTGGTCAGCCACTCGAGGTACTTCGACGGATCCGCCACGGCGACGCAGTAGGCCGCATTGGCCGCGCGCGAGGAGTACTTCGTGGTGGAGAACCTGTCCAGGAATGCGAGGATGTTGTACTCGACGATGGCCGTACCGTTGTCGACGGCATCCTTGATTGCTTGGGCGTTGGCCGACTCGAAGCCCTTGCAGGCCGGGCACTGCAGGTCGGCGATCACGCGGACGGTCACCTTCGCATCGGGCTTGCCGATGCGGACCGCGCCGTTGTCGGCGATGGTCGCGGTGGCGCCGTTGGCCAGTTGACTCGCGGTCGCGGCGATGGACGGGGTGGTGCCCAGATCGTTCTTCTTGGCGTTCTTCACCGCGATGCCGATGCCGATCGCCGCGATGAGCCCGACCAGCACGACGGCCACGCCTGCCTGGATCAGGATCTTGCGGGTGCGGTCGGCGCGCTCCGCCGCCGCGAGCAGATTCGATTTACCACCCGGTTTCTTGCTCACCGTGCGTTCACCACGCCTTTCGCTTGCCTGCCGGTTTCCTGCCGCCACGATGGTAGATCCGGAACTGCCCCGGGGCGTGGACGGGTACGGCCACATCATCCGTGGCCAACCTGAGAGGAACCTTGGTCAGGCGTGGGCGAGGCGGCGCCGCTGCTCCTCGATATCGAACCGGGCCGGTGGCCAGTCGAGTTTCAGCCGGTCGAGCGCGTCGATGAGCAGTTCGGTGATCGCGAGGCGGGCGAACCACTTGCGGTCGGCCGGGAGCACATGCCATGGGGCGTAATCGGTCGAGGTGCGGTCCAGCATGACCTGATAGGCCTCTTGATAGGCGGGCCAGTAGTCGCGTTCATCGATATCGGCGGGGTTGAACTTCCAGTACTTATCGGGTCGGTCCAGACGTTCGCGCAGTCGCTTCTTCTGCTCGTCGAGCGAGACGAACATGGCGACCTTCACCAGTGTCGTGCCCTGGTCGAGCAGTTCCCGCTCGAAGGCGTTGATCTCGTCGTAGCGTGGTTCCCATACCTCCGGCGGCACCAGATTGTGCACCCGCACGATGAGCACATCCTCATAGTGCGAGCGGTCGAAGACGCCTAGTTGACCACCGCGCGGCAGTGCCTTGCGGATGCGCCACAGGTAGTGGTGTCGCTTCTCCTCCTCGGTCGGGACGCCGAAGGAGGCATGGTCGACGCCCTGTGGATCCACCGAGCCGATAACGTGCCGGACGATGCCGCCCTTGCCGGCGGTATCCATCCCCTGCAGCACCAGCAGCACGTTGCGGGCATCGCCGGAACGGCCGTTGGCGTAGAGCTTCTCCTGCAGATCCGACAGCACGGCGGTGCGTTCGGTGAGTAGGTCCAGACCTTCGTTCTTGTCACCTTCGAATCCGGGCGTACCGCCGGCGTCGAGATCAGCAATGCGCAGGCCATCGGCCCGTAGGGACTCGATGGGCGGCAGAGACCATTTCTTCGCCATCGATATATCTTATGAGGTGTTTTGGCCGTGCGGGCGCGGCGAACGGGTCGCTCGTATGACTCGCTCCGTGGTGGTCGGTGCGGGCCGGGTGGTCGGCGCCTGATGCGCAGGGCGGTTGAGTTCTGTGCCGGTGGCGTTTGCGCTTCGACGACTCAGGTGTGAGACGGCCGTGAACTCGTCGCTTATCGGAGTTGCTCCGTGGTGGTTGCGGATGCTGTGACGTGGCGATTGTTCAACTGCGGCAGTCAGTTGATCTGCGCCAGGCGGAGCAGCTGGTCGGCGAACTCCTCGTCGGTGACCGGGGTCAGGGTCAGTTCGTGCGAGGTGGTGAGCAGATAGCGTCCGTCGCCGGTGAAATCGAGCCAGCTGCGGTGGCGGGTGGGCGGGGACATCGGGTTTTCCGGTTCCACGGTCACGGTGATGAAGCCGCGACCGTCCACCGGTTTTCGGAGGGTCTGACGGAATCGGGCGGCGCGACGATGACCATTGGTCGCGCTATCGCCTTCCTCGGAGTTCAGTACCGCCTCCTGCGGCTCTCGCATGGGCGCCAGCTTGCCGGGCTGGGCCAAGCCGATGATCTCGACGAGATGTCTGCCAAGGTTGCGGGCGTGGGACATGCGAACCGTCACCTTGTCGATATCGGCGATCAGGATGCTCGCGTGTTTGTGCACCACCGCGGCGAAAATCAGGATCCGCCGGGCGCCCGACTCCCCGGAGATGGTGATGGTGGTGGCGTCGGGACGGGCGCACAGCATGAGTGCGGCGGCCAGATCGGGATCGGCCTGGCGGGCGAAGCGCTGGGGTAGTCGCAGTGCGGTGTACTCGGATTCGGTGCGAACCGTGGCGGCGGGCGCCAGATTGATCGGGTAGGGGCGTCGGTCCAGACTCGTTTCGTTCTCCCAGACATGCGTGAATTCGTCCGGGGTGAATACCCACTTCACCGTGCGCCCCCGCTGCCGGCATTCGGCCGCGCGATCTGTGGTCCGTCGGGCGGTGGGGTGAATCGGGGGACACGATCGCCGGATGCGGGCATGATCGGGCTGTAGACATAGGTCATCGTGTCCTGGACGTCGGCCTGCGCCGTAGCAGCGGCCATGTCGTGGTCCATCCTGCGTTGTCCGCCGTGGATCGCCTCGGCGGCCGGATCTTCCAGAGCACGATACTGCTGCGGCGGCGAAATTGCCGCTCGGATGGTCTGTGCTGCATCGGAATTGAGTTCCATCAGGCGCTGTACCGCGCAGCAGATATCGTGCGCCTCGGTGCCGGCGCGGACGAATTCGCGGGTGGCGCGCAACGCGGCATCAGCCGAATGTCCGGACCAGTGTGCGAATTCGCGATTGGTGGCATCGGAGAAGGCTTGGAATGCCTCGGCGACCGCGGTGGCATTGGCGTGCCAGGCATCGGCGACCCGGCCGAGGGCGGCAGGATCGATGACCTCGTGCACCAGATCCCAGATCTCCTGGTGCGAGTAGGCGCCGAACAGCTCGCGTTCGGGTGCGTACGGGGGATCGGTTCCGCCGCTTGCCGATCCAGCGGATGCGGCGACGGCACGCTGCTGGACCCGAATGGCGTCGGCGGCTGCCCTGGTGACGGAATCGGCCATGGGTCAGTGGTTTCCGTCGACCTGTTCGCCGCGCGGCGACTCCAGGTACTCGGTGATCAGTTGCAGCGCGGCGCGGTTCGCGGCCTCGGCATCCTCGAAACGTTTACCCGCGGCCAGATAGGCGGCCTTGTACAGCAGGGCGGTTTCCTGGAACGCCGTGACGGTGTCGAGGAATTGAGTGCCCTTGTCGCCGAAGCCTTTTGCCAGGCCATGTCCGGTCGGTAGGTTGGGAAAACCGGATACCTCGGTGACGAGATGTCCAGTGGCCGTGGCCTTTTGTAGGTCCTCGACCAACTTGTCGCATGCGGCGGCGAGGTTTTCGGCGACATCCTCGGCCAATTCGAAGGGGTCGCCGCCGCTGGTTCCGGTGGCGGCGGCATACAACTGCCTGGCCATCCGCTGACCGGTATCCGGTACCGCCATCTGGGTCGCCCCCTCACGTTCGGTCCACCCACCGCACTTGCGGGCACTTTACCGTTCGGTACCGACCGGTGTAACCCGCTCGTGCGTGTCTCGAGCGTCGCGCCATGGTGATGTGGCGCACGACAGAGCGATCCCTAGAGCGGGCGGGTGGCGCTGACGTATTGCAGGAGGCGATGGACCTGTTGATCTATATCGATCAGGCCCGCTTCGGCGAACAGCTTCGGGAAGGTCGTGCCGCCGAAGACGCGCAATCCGCTCCAGCCGCCCACGACTCGCCTCGCCTGGCCGCACGGGTCGTCGGTGCGATGGCTGGTGGTGATGGCGATGCGGCCGCCGGGGGCGAGGACCCGGATCATTTCGCGGGTCGCCGCGATCGGGTCGGGGATCAGGTAGAGCGCCCCGAAGCAGCAGACGGCATCGAAGGTGCCGTCGGCAAAGGGCAGGGTGCGCGCGTCGCCGCGCAGATAGCCGACGCGCGGACCCGCGTTGTCGGCGACGGCTCGGGCGAGCATCGGCTCGGAGTAGTCCAGCCCGATGGCATAGCCGTCACCGTCGAGGGCATTGCTGAGATATCGGGTGAAGTTGCCTGGGCCACAAGCGATATCGAGCACCTTCTTGGACCCGTCGAGACGCAGCGTGGTAACCGCGTCACGGCGGTCGGCAGTGGTGGTGCGACCACTGGCCAGATAGAACAACGCAGGCCGCCAAGCCTTCTCATAGATCGCGGCAAGCGCCGGGGCATTCATCGTTCGTCGAGCGAGATTCACCAGACCGCCTCGTGCCCGCTATGTGCGCTCTACCGCGATGGTCATGCCCGTGGCGCGCAACCGGTCGGTGAGCGCGTCGCCCATTGCGGCCGCGGGGGTGAGGATGCCCGCCAATTCGGGCAGTTCGGCGCCGTCGAGGGCCAGGCACAGTCCGGCCTGTCCGAGCATGACGGCGGTGGCCTGGTAGCCGGGATCGCCGGTGCCGGAGAAGGTCGCCACGTATTTCGCGCCCGACGACGTGCGCGCGTAGGTCTTCATGGTGAACCAGCCGCTGGTGCGCGCCTGTTCACTCGGTCCGGTGCCGGGCTTGGGCACGATCCGGTCGAGCAGCTTGCGCCCCACCGCGACTCGCGACAGCACCGCACCGGCCGCCCCCGCCGCCACGATGCCGCCCGCCATACCGGCGGCCACCAGCGGCGCCGCGGCCGACTTGCCCGCGCTCATCACCTCGCGGTAGCGGAAGTTCTTGCCGTAGACCCAGCCGAGCAGGCCATTGGTGCGGCGCACGATCTTGGTGTTGTGTGCGGCCATGACGAAGGTGCCGACCCACCCGTCCAGGGTGGGGTCGATGCTGCTGGCGCGCTGCAGTGCCTGATCGGTTTGCCGGCCCACATCGGGTTCCATCGACTTATCCGGGCTGAGCGAGTACGGGTGGCTCAGCACCGAACCCTTGGCCGGATCAGCCGCGATGGCCTCCATCATGGCCCGGCCCGTGTCGATGGTGCCGCCGCTCACCCCGCCCTTCATCGACGCGATCAGGGTGGTGTCCGCGAGCTCGCCGGTATTGTCCGCGACCGTGCTCTTGTACAGCTGGTACACGCTCAGATCCGACGGAATCGAGTCGTAGCCACAGGAATTCACGATCTTCGCGCCGGTCTGCACCGCCTGCTCGTGATACCGGTCGATCGCGTCCCGGATGAACAGCGGCTCACCGGTGAGGTCGGCGTAGTGGGTCCCGGCCTTCGCGCACGCGGCCACCAGCGGCATGCCATAGCGCAGATAGGGGCCGACGGTGGTCACCACGACCGTGGTCCGCGCGGCCAGTGCGTCGAGTGCGCCCTGGTCGGTCGAATCGGCAACCACCAGACCCCAATTCGCGGCCGCCGGGCCGAGTTCGTCACGGACCATTGTCAATTTGTCGAGCGAACGTCCCGCCAGCGCGATGCGCGCCTCGGCGGGCGCCGCGCCGAGCAGATACTGCGCGGTGAGCTTGCCGACGAAACCCGTCGCGCCGAACAGCACTAGGTCGAATTCTCGGTTGTCTGCCATGGTCTTCCGTTCGATAGCCGCTGTGGTGGATTTATTCGGTGCCGGAACCGCGCGTGGCCGGCTTTTTCGCCCGCGCCCGTGGCTTCTTGGTCGGCGTCGGTGTGCGCTCGATCAACCACTCCCGATGCGCCTTACCCAAATCGGTGACCGGCGCCTCGTCGTAGAGCCATTCGCGGGAGATCTTGTGCCAGTTCGCGGTGCATCCGAGCTGGCCGAGCATGCCGAAGGTGAGGAAGTCGGCACGCCGGGAGAACAGGTGCTCCGGCGGCAGATTCTGTTGCTTCATTCCGGCGAATTCACTGGCCCGCGGATCCACCGCGAGCAGAAACGCGCCGCTGGCCAGCTCCGGGGTAATGGTCAGTTCCTCGTCGACCAGACACCATTCCGAGGCCGCGAGCACATATTCCAGGCATTCCTCGGCGCCGATTTCGTCCGGCGAATCGATCACGCCGCGCTCGATCATCAACTGCCGCAAGTCTTCTGCCCGATCCTCGGCCGCCGCGCGCAGACAGATCGTCTCGAACCGCACATGTTCGGGATCCATCCGATTGAACAGGCCGAAATCGAGGAACCCGATCCGACCGTCATCGGCCAGCATCACATTTCCCGGATGCGGGTCGCCACAGAATTCGTTGAAGCTGAACAGCGAACCGACATAGAAGCGATAGATGATCTCGCCGATCTGGTTGCGCTCGGCCGCGGGCAGCTGACGGATCTCCTCGAATCCCTTGCCCGGCACATATTCACTGACCAGCACCCGCGTCGTACTGAGTTCGGGCAGTGAGCGCGGCACCAAGATGAACGGATGTCCGGCGTAGAGCTCGGCGATCTGGAGCTGGGTCGCGGCCTCGGCGTGATAGTCGAGCTCGCTCTCCATATTCAGCCGCAACTCGTCGAGTACGGCGGGCGTCACCCACGGCATCGCCGATTGCAGTACCCGCCGGAACATGGCCAGATTCTTGAGATCCGCGCGCACCGCGGCATCGATGCCCGGGTACTGCACCTTCACCGCGACCTGACGTCCGTCGCGCAGCCGCCCCAGATACACCTGCCCGATCGAGGCCGCGGCAATGGGCTCCGGCTGGAATTCGGCGAATACCGCGGTCAGCGGCTGCCCGAAGTCCTCCTCGATCACCTGCCGCATCGACTCGAACGACACCGTCGGCGCCGCGTTGCGCAGCACGGCGAGTCGTTTCTGGAAGCGTTCGCGATGGCTCGCAGGCACCAGATCGAGGTCGAGCACCGACATCATCTGGCCGAGCTTCATGGCCACGCCCTTCATGGTCCCGAGGACCGTGACCACCTGCTCGGTGGTGCGGAGCATGGACTCCTCGGCCATTTTCGCGCGTACGGCCGCCGACCGGCCGCGCATCGATAGGCGTGTGCGCTGGGTTCGGATGACGGAACTGGCTGCCACCGCACCCAGCTTGGTGCCACGAGCAAGCCGAGACGTCGGCACTTGCTTCGCCATCGAGGTACCTCCATTGGTGCCGGCGGTCGGAGCGACGGGCGCGCAGTTGCGTGACCACGTAGCGACCCGCGCAGACCACCATCAGGGCACAGTGCCGGGGTGGTGACGTGGGACACCGATGCGTCGCTCGGGTTCAGAGTAGCCAACCTCGCGGCAATGTCGAGACTGCCGTCAGCATTTCAGCTAGCGCCCTAGCTAGCGGCCTGTTAGCGCGCGAAGTCGGGCGATTGATCAGTTGGCGATCGCGAGCTAGCGCTCAGGCGCCGGTCTGCGGCGGCTGCGGCAGGACGTGCGGCTGGGCGTTGAAGATCGCTCGGGAGCCGCCCGCGCGCGCCATGCCCTCGATGGCACTCCAAGCCATCATGGTCAGATAGTCGATGACTTCCTCGCGGGACATTGCCTTATCGGTGGTCCACCAGTGCGTTGCCAACTGGATGCCGCCGACGAGCACATACGACCACAGCAGCGCGCCCTGGGTTTCGAAGCCGTGCTGGGCGCCGCGATCGACGATGACCGTGGTGACGACGTCGGCGAAGAGCTTCTCGAATTCGGCCAGCGAGGACTGATCGGTCGAGCCGTTGCCCATGATGAACCGATAGACCTCGGGGTCCTCGTCGACCGTGCCGACGTAGGCGGCCAGGGCCGAACGCACCAGCTGGTACTCGTCCGCATCCAGGCTGATCGCCTCGTACACCCGCGGCATCAGGGTGGTCTCGATGAACCGCTGCATGGTCGCGTGGACCAAGTCGTTCTTATCCGAGAAGTAGCGGTAGAGCACGGTTTTGGAGACGCCGATCTCCGCGGCGATCTCGTCCATGCCCGCATTGCTGCCCCGCGTGCGAATAGCCGCGAGGGTGCCATCGACCAGCTCTTCGCGGCGGTCGATCTTGTGCTGCCGCCATCGGCGCTTGCGACCGTCCGTCCGGCCGGTGCGCACCGCCGCCGGTCGTTCGGCACGTTCGCCGACATCGACAAGGTCATCGGTGGACAGCGTGAGCTCCCTCGTTCGTAGGGGTTCGTGGACCACCAGCTTAGGTCCAGGCAACGACCTAGATGCGCGTTTGGGTGTTGGTTGCGACAGGCTGCACATGATCCGGCGATTCGGCGTCGGTTGCATGTCGCTTGTGATCGACCGGGAGGTCGCGCGGTAACACACAGCAGAATGGGTGTTATGGAGAAAGCTCCCGGCAACACAGCGGCGCGAGCGACGGGCCCGGAGGCGGTAGCGGAGCGTAACCACGAAGGGCCCCGCGAACGCCGCCGATCCGATACTGCGGCGCGAGCGACGGGCCCGGAGGCGGTAGCGGAGCGTAACCATGAAGGGCCCCGCGAACGCCGCCGATCCGATACTGCGGCGCGAGCGACGGGCCCGGAGGCGGTAGCAGAGCGTCACCACAAAGGGCCCCGCGAACGTCGCCGCCGATCCGATACCGCGGTGTTGGATGCGCGTACGTCCGCACCACCGGCCGGTTTCGCGGCATTCGTCGACGAGGCGGGTAAGCGCCGCGATCTGTTCAAGATGAAGGCAGTGGCCACCGGGTTGTTGGCGTTCGCGACGGCGATCTACCTGTTCTGCCGTTGGCTGGAATCGCGCGGGGCGGGCGGTGATTGGGTCGGCTACCTGCGGGCGGCGTCCGAGGCGGGCATGGTCGGCGCACTCGCCGACTGGTTCGCCGTGACCGCGCTGTTCCGCCATCCGCTCGGCCTGCCGATCCCGCACACCGCGATCATCAGGAAGAAGAAGGATCAGCTCGGCGCCAGCCTCGGCTCCTTCGTCGGCTCGAATTTCCTGGCCCCGGACGTGGTCTCGGCGAAGGTGAATTCGGCGCAGGTCTCCTGGCGGATCGGGCGCTGGATGGCCGAGCCCGGACACGCCGGCCGGGTGGCGCAGGAAAGTTCGACCATTCTGCGTGCGGTGGTCGGAGTGCTGCGGGATGAGGATGTCGAGCAGATCATCGACAACACCATCGTCAAGCGGATCGCCGAACCGCTGTGGGGTCCGCCGATCGGCCGGGTGCTTGCCGAACTGCTCGCCGACAATCGGCAGTTGCCGCTGCTCGACTTGTTGGCCGAGCGGGCGCACCAGTGGGCGCTCGGTTCGCAGGAGACGATCGACCGGATCGTTTTGCGGGATGCACCGCAGTGGGCTCCGAAATTTGTCAATATTCTGCTTTCGGAAAGGATCTATCGGGAGCTGGTCGAGTTCACCTGGAAGGTGCGGTCGAATCCGGAACACGAGGTGCGGCTCGCGGCGAATCGGTTCCTCGAGGAATTCGCCGACGACCTCCAGCACGACGACGCCATGATCAAAAAGGCCGAGCGGATCAAGGCGCAGATCATGGGTCGCGAGGAGATCACCGGCATGGCCGAGGCGACCTGGCGCGCGGCCAAGCGGTTGATCCTGGAATCGGCCGACGATCCGAACTCCACGCTGCGGCGCAAGGTGGCCGAGAATGTCGAGCAGCTGGGGGAGCGGCTGCGTGACGATGCCGAGATGCGTGCCAAAGTCGACGGTTGGATCGACCGTGGGGCACGGTATCTGGTGGAAAACTATGCCGGGGAGATCACCACTCTGGTCACCGATACGGTTGCCAGGTGGGATGCCGAGGAGGCCAGCAAGAAGATCGAATTGCAGGTTGGGCGTGATCTGCAATTCATTCGCATCAACGGCACGGTCGTCGGATCGCTTGCGGGGCTGGTGATCTACACGATTTCGCATGTGATGTTCGGCGGCTGACCGCCGCGGCGTGAGCTCAGGCCCGGAGGCGGCAGCCTGCGTAACCATGGAGGGCCGTGAACGCCGCGAATCGGGCAGAGCGCGCTGAATGTTTGGCGCGGAGGTGCTAACAGCATGCTTGCAATAGCTAGCACCCTGCTTTAGAATTGGAAACGTACAATCGCCAGAAGGTGAGTCATGGCAGACCAGTCCGAAGGTTCCGCCGAGTACACCGACGATTCGCAGGAGAGATCCAGCGGTGTCGGCGAAAAGGCGGCTCGTGTGGCCAACGCGGCGCACGACATCGGAGGTTTCATCAGAGCACAGCGAGAAGCTGCGCAAGTCTCGTTGCGCCAGCTCGCCACGCTGGCGGGAGTGAGCAATCCATACCTCAGCCAGATCGAGCGCGGATTGCGTAATCCGTCCGCCGAAGTACTCGCGCAGATCGCCAAGGCACTGCGGGTTTCTTCGGAGGTGTTGTACGTACGGGCTGGCTATCTCGAGCAGCGGCCGCACAGTCCGGTCCGGGATGCCCTGCTTGCCGATACGTCGATCAGCGAACGGCAGAAGCAGGTGCTGCTGGACATCTATGAATCGTTTCGCCGGGAAAACGCAGGAAGCGAACCAGGGGGGAATGAGTGGGACAGCGTCGTTCCGAGCACATCACACACTTCGCCACGCCAGGAGAACGAAGAATGACCGAAAACGTAACCAGCAAGCCACTGTTCGCGACCGTCGGCGCCGGTGACGCCGTGTACGCCGCGGTTGTCGACGCCGTCACCCAGTTGCGTGAGCGCGCCGTCTCAGCCGATGTCAGCGGTCGCGTGGAAGAGGCCCGCGAGCGCTTCGCCCATGTGCCCGCCGATGTCCGGGCCCAGTTCGAGTCGCTGCGCGAGCGGTTGTCCGGACTGCCGTCGGAGCTGCCGGAGGACCTCGCCGAACTGCGGGAGAAGTTCACTTCGGAGGAGCTGCGGGGGCTCGCCGAGAAGTACTACACCCAGGTCCGGGACCTGTATTCGGATCTGGCCGTACGCGGCGAGGAGACCGTGGAGCGGATGCGCGCCAACCACCTCGTCGAGGATCAGATCGAGCGAGTCGAGACGTTGTACAAGGATGCGGCCAACCGCGCCGAGGATGCGTTCGCCAAGGTCAATGAGCTGATCGGCCGCCCAGCCGAGGAAGAGGAAGCGGCAGAGGTCGAGCCGGTCGTCGAGGCCGAGGTCATCGAGGTGACCACCGAGCCCGAGACCGAGCCCGCTACCGACGACGCCGCGCCCGAGAAGGCTCCGGCCAAGAAGGCGCCCGCCAAGAAGGCCGCGGCCAAGAAGACGGCCCCCAAGCAGGCCTGACGTCATCCCTTCTGCACGCTGACGACCCTGCACACCCGACGGGTGCGGGGTCGTTGCTTCTATGATGGGTTGGTGGACATAGCGCACGGATTGGCCGGCTGGATCTTGGACGGGCTGCGGCTCTTGGCGCTCGGCGCGACGATTTTCGCGCTCATCCACGCCATCCGCCAGCGCCCGGACGCCTTCACCGCGGTGGACAAGCTGACCAAACCGATCTGGATCGCAATCCTCTGCGCGGCCCTGCTGTTCCTGTTGCTCTCGCTGAGCGTCACGAGTTTGCTCGCGCTGGCGTCGATTATCGCGACCGGCGTGTATCTGGCCGATGTGCGGCCGAAGGTGGATGAGATTCAGCGCGGGCCGCGCTGGTAGTGGTACGCCGGCTACTCCCCGGAACGGATGATCGCTTCGATATTGCGCTCGGCCAGCGCACTGATCGTCAACGACGGGTTCACCGTTCCGGAGCTGCCGGGTACCGCCGCCCCATCCATCACGTACAGGCCGCGATAACCGCGCACCCGACCGTACGCGTCCGTCGCACGTCCGATCACCGCGCCGCCCAACGGATGTGGGGTGAATGAGGCGTCCGGCTCCAAGATCGCTCGGTTGGGGGACGGGCAATCGCAGCTCAGCTTGTTGTTGACTTCCTGGGCTCGGGCGAGGTAGCCGGCAGCGCCGTCAGGTGGCCACTGCAGGTCCACGCTGCCGTCGGTCGGGTTGTAGACGAACCGGCCGCGGGTGTCGTCGAGCACGATGCCCAGTGACGCGACAATGCCGATGTCGAAGGGTGTGGTGCCGGGGATGTACCAGTTCTCCAGCGATACGGGTGTGCCCGCCTCGTCCAGAATCCGGCTCGCGGACGGCGTGCCCTGCGTACCGATGGCGAGTGCGGTGGCAGGCCGTGCCAAGGCGACGTCGCCGTTGCTGCCCCAGCCTTCGCCGATGTGCTCGTTCAGGTTCGGCAGCGCGCCGGTCGCCCGCGCGCGCACCAGCAGCTCGGAGGTGCCGACGGAGCCCGCGGCGAGGAATAGCTTGTCGCAGGTCAGCGTCCGGATGCCGAGTACCTCGCCGGTCGGTGCGAGTTTGGTGACGGCGACGGTATAGCGATCCGCGTCTTTGGCGATGGCGTCCACGCGATGGCCGGGATAGATGTGGGTACAGCCGGTGTCCTCGGCATAACGCAGGTAGTTCTGGTTCAGATCGAATTTCGCGCCGTTGGAATTGCCGAGGTTCGAACAGCCGGCCGTCGCCGACGGCAGCGATCGTCCGGTCAGCTCGGCGCGGATGACGTCCCAATTCCATGAGCTGTCGATGCGCTGCGGCGAATAGCCCGCCGCGCGGACCTGCTCGTCCCAGACCCGCGCGTGGGTGAACGCGAAAGAGTTGTAGATGTCGTTCGGTATCGGGCTCAGCCGCAACATCTGTCGGACCCTGGGGTAGTAGACGTCATGCATCTCGCGATAGTCGACGACGCCGCCGAACACGTGGTCGAAGAACCGCTGTTCCGGCTCGGTCATCACTCCGGTGAACACCACCGAGCCACCGCCCACACACGCACCGCGCCACACCTCGATGCCCCCCTGGTAACTGGAAACGTCGAGCACCCCGCCGAACGGATCGATCTGCACCGGGATCCTGTTCACGCCGGTAAAGGTGGTGCGATACCAGAAGCCGCGGCCATCCGGAATAGTGTCGGTGGCGAAGATATTGCGCCCCGGATCATTCGGCCAGCGCGACCCGCGTTCGAGCACCGCGACCTGGGTCCCGGACTGCGCCAAGCGCAGCGCGGTGATCGCCGCCCCGAATCCGGAGCCGATAACGATCGCAGGCACGTGATCGGGCGGATCCGGCAGCGGCGCGAAGATCTCCGGCACCAGCGTGCGGTACACCGGCGATCGCGGGCTCGGGCCGTAATCTTCGGGCCGCGCCGCCGCGGCGGCGGCCGCCGCAAACGTGCTACCCGCGAAACCCAGCATCGTCGCGGCCAGACCAGCGCCCTTGATGAAACCGCGCCTGTCCATGGTGCCTCTCACCTGATCTGAAGGTCGCTCCATCCGCGCCGACAGCGGCGCTGTTTCCATAGCGGCTATCTATCATATGGAAAAGGATGGAGTGGGAGGTGACGAAATGGTTGCCGCGCAGGTGGATTCGGTGGCTGATGCTGCATGGTGTGCCACGGTTCTGCCTCCTGTGGTCGGCGCGTCGGGGCTGGAGTCAAGAGAAGACGACGGTGCGGCGACCGTGGACCAGGACTCGGCCTTCCAGGTGCCAGCGCAGGCCGCGGGCCAGGACGACGCGTTCGATATCGCGGCCCTGGCGGACCATATCGCGGACTTCGTCAGCGTGGTCGATGCGGATGACGTCCTGCTCGATGATCGGACCCGCGTCGAGTTCGGCCGTGACGTAGTGGCAGGTCGCGCCGATCAGCTTGACGCCGCGCGCGAAGGCCTGGTGGTACGGGCGGGCGCCCACGAACGATGGCAGGAAACTGTGGTGGATATTGATCGCCTTGCCCGCCCAGTGTTCGCAGAGCTCGGCGGGCAGCACCTGCATGAAGCGGGCCAGGACGACGGCGTGCGGGTCGTGCGCGTCGACCAGCGCGCGGACCTCGTCGAAGGCCGGGCCGCGCTCGGCCGGATCCTTAGGGAAGGGCACATGGTGGAATTTGACGCCGTGCGCCTCGGTCATACCGGCGAGATCTGGGTGATTTCCGATCACCGCTTCGATGGTGGCGGGCAGTTCACCGCTCGCGGCACGGCCGAGCAGATCGTGCAGGCAGTGGCCGTCCTTGCTGACCAGTAGTACGGCCCGACGCCGCTCACCGGAGTCCAGCAGCTGCCATTCCGTCTCCGGGCCGAAGTCCGCTGCCATGCCCGCGAACCGGTCGCGTAGTTCCGCGATACCGAACGGCACCGTCGACGCCTTGATCGCCTGGCGGGTGAAGAACCAGCCGATATCCGGGTCGGAGTGGTAGCCCGCCTCCACGATGGACCCCCCGAATTCGGCGATGAAGGAGGTGATCCTGGCAATGATGCCGGGACGGTCCGGGCACCCGAGGGTGAGCACGAAGCGTCGGTCGTCCGTGGCAGGTGAAGCGGAACTCATATGTTCATCCTCCCAGGCCGACCGTGTGCGATTCGCACCACCACCGCGCCCTGGCTCGCACAGCGAACGACCGGGACTCGGTAGCTGCACCCAGCCCTGCTCGACGGCGGCCTGTGCATCCGGCCGTCGACCAGCAGCGGATGTCGCGATGGTGTTGAGCGAATGTTGCGGGAAAGCCGACAATGGGGAATGTGACGCGTGTGCGGTTTGTCCGACAGCTCGACGGGCTGACGTATGAATTCGTCCGCGATGGTTGGGCATACGGCTACCCGTCGTACAAACGGGTCGACCACGACCTCTGGTGTCGGCGCTTGCCGGACTTCGGTTGGTCGATCTGCACCGATTCCGGCGAAGTACTCAGCCGCCCCTTCGACGACCCCGGCCAGGGCGACCTACCCCCCGAAGGCGCATGGGTCTCCCGCAAACACCAACGTTCCTACGTCTACGACATGATCCACCACGCCTGACCGCCGCCGAGAATGCATTCCTGGAGTGCCGCTTTCGGCGTGACCGCCGCGATACCTGCTGATCTCGGAATGCCGCTACAGATCGTAAAATGGCTCCGCGTAACGGAATTCGCCGGTGATCTGTGCGTCGTACGCCGACAATGGGCGCACCTGGAAGTGCGAAACCCAGGCCGGTTCATCCGGTGTGATGCCGAGGCGGGCAGCGGGGATGAAACCGAATTGCGGGTAGTAGTCGAAGCTGCCGAGCAGGCCGATGAGGGGTTCGTCGAGGGCGTCGGCCGCACCGAGTGCGGCGTGCATCATAGCCGCGCCGATGCCGTTGCCCTGATGTTCGGCCAGGACGCCGATCGGGCCGAGGGCGAGCACCGGGAACGGGCCGACGCCCGCGCGGGTGAGGCAGACGTGGCCGATGACGGTGTCGTATTCCACCGCGACCATCGAGAGGGTGGGGATCCACCCGGAGTCGCTGCGCAACCGGGTGACGAGGTCGACCTCGGGTGGTTCGGCGGCGCTGTCGCCGATGAGTTCGGCTGTCTCCCGGTCGCTATCGGCGTTCGCGTACTGCGGTCCGAAGGCGCTGCGAAGGACGGCCGCGATCGCGGCGGCATCGTCGGCGCGTTCGCGACGGATCAGCACGGTGTCGTCTCCCCTCCTGAACGAATGGGCCATCCGCAATCGGTCGGGCAGTCGCACAGCGCTGTCCGTAGCTCCACCGACAGTATCGAGTGTGCGCGATGCGTCCGAGGCGCGCAATGGAATTCGCCGCCGGTATGCCACACTCTCACCTTGTGGCAAATTCCGCGTCGCTGACCAGGGCCGAAGTGGCCGCCATGATCGATCACACACTGCTGGCGCCGGAGGCCACGGCCGCGGAGGTGGACGCTTTGGTCGCGGAGGCGCGCGAACTGGGCGTGTACGCGATCTGCGTATCGCCGTCCATGTTGCCGATTCGGGCGTCCGGAGTGGTGATCGCGACGGTCGCCGGATTCCCTTCTGGGAAACACCATTCGCTCGTCAAGGGCGCCGAGGCCCGCCTCGCGGTCGAGCAGGGTGCGGCCGAGGTCGACATGGTGATCGACGTCGGAGCCGCGCGCGCAGGCGATTACAGCGCGGTGCTGTCCGATATCGTGACGGTGCGTGAGGCGATAGGGGATCACGCGGTACTCAAGGTGATCATCGAATCGGCGGCGCTATCGGATGCCGCGATCGTCGAGGTCTGCCGCGTCGCCCAACGCGCCGGTGCCGATTTCGTGAAGACCTCCACGGGATTTCATCCATCCGGTGGTGCCACCGTGCACGCGGTCCAGCTGATGGCCGAGACCGTCGGCGGACGTCTCGGCGTGAAGGCCAGCGGCGGTATCCGGACCGCCGAGACCGCCGCCGAACTGATCGCCGCGGGTGCGACCCGTCTCGGGCTCTCGAAATCCCGTGCGGTGCTTGCGGGATTCCCGGTCTGATCCGAAAGACCAGCGGACAGTTCACCCTCCGCCGAATCAGCAGCTGATGTTGTTGTTGTTGTTCTGCGCGGCGGGCAGTTCGGTCCGCCCACCCGCCAGCTTCACCGCGACGCCGTTATCGGTGACCTTGACCTCGGTGGCCTTCATGCCGAGCGGGTAGCTCTGCAGACTCTGCGTGAAAACATCGACGATGCCCGACACCAGATCCTTCGGTATCCCTATGCCGAGCAGCGCCGCCGACATCGTCTCGATCTGCACGGTGCCGTCCTTCACCTCCGGCTTGACCTGCAGCTGGGCGAGCCCACCGAGCACATCCAGGGTCAGCAACCCGCTCGACGAGGAGGATGTCACGCCGCTGACCAGACCGCCGAGCGTCTGCCGGATGCCGTCGTTGCCCCAGGTGACATCGGCCGACGAGCTGCCGATGGTGCCGCCACTGCCGTTATTGCTGACCGACACGTCGTTGAATCTGGCATGCACCACCATGCCGACGGCCGGACCGAACTTGGAATCGGCGCTGTCCACCTTGACCTGATCGACTTTCCCATCGATCCAGGTGATCAGCATCGGCTTTGCTCCGAAGCCGACATCGATCTTCGATCCCATATCCTTCTCGAATTGCGTGCTGATGCATCGCGAAACCTGATGCCGTGCATACAGTTCCCCGCCGACCAGCACGGTAGCGAGCAGAATCGTGACCACGACGAGGGCGATCACCAGGGCACGCCGGTTGACCTTCAGTGTGGATGAGCTCCTCGTACTCATGCGCTCGATTCTTCCGCACATTTCTGTGCTCGTTCTGTGGGCGCTATGAAGGGTTCGATTGTGACATGCGACACAATGTTCGAGCGTAGCCTGGTCGACATGGCTGGCGATGCGGCGCGCCGCGCACTCGATTCCGCCGAGCACGGGTGGCGTGTGCTGCGGCGATTGGCCGGGCGACACGCCGGGTTCTTCACCACCAGACAGGTGCTGCGCGCTGGCTGTGAGGCGCGTGTTCGTGCAGGACTCGGTGACGGTTCGGTGACGCGAGCCGGGGTCGGGCTCTTGCGATTGGCCGATTGGCCCACCGGTCCGCTCGACGAATACGCCATGTGGGCGGCCTGGTTCGATGGGGCCGCCGCGGTATCGCATCACAGTGCCGCGGAGTTGCACGGATTCGGTCGACTGCGGCCGCGATTCCTGCATATGTCGGTCGGTGCGGGACGCCCGCCGGTTACCCCGCGACTGGTGGTGCTGCGCCGCCCGATGGTTCCAGCCGATCTCGAATCCGCGGGCGCCTTCCTGGTGACTACACCCCTGCGCACAGTGCTCGATCTGGCCGAGAGCGATATCGGGCAGTCGGCATTGGATGAGGTGGTCGGTGACGCGGTCGCCATCCATCGCTGTGCCATCAATGAAATCCGTTCCGCGAGTGTGCGACTACCCCCGCGTGCGGCGGTTCGGGTGTACCGCGCCCTCGGCGCCGTGTGATCAGCGCGGTGAAGTCGTGAATGATTCGCAGGCGATGATGCCGCGACTCAGCCGGTTCCGTTGGGCGCCACGGTGGCCCAAGGCACCGAAAGCACGCAGTCGCGCATGCGGCGGCGATATATGCGCACCGGAAAACCCTCCTGGCGCATATGCTCTGCCGCCGTGCGCCAGCGCACGCGGGGACCGAAGGGGGCGAGGGGAGCGGCGCGGGCCCACGCGCGATCGGCGGCCGTCAACAGCGCGTGGATCGGCTCACCGGGAGTATTGCGGTGGATCAACACCTTCGGCAGGCGCTCGGCGATATCCGAAGGCCGCTCGACCGTGAACGGATCCCAGGCCAGCGTGAGTGAGCGCGGTCCGGACCGGTCCAAAAGCACCCATGCGCAGCGCCTGCCCAGCTCGTCACAGGTGCCGTCGACGAGTAAACCGTCCGAATCCATCCCGGACAGAATGGTGGCCCACGCATCGGCAACGGCCGACTCCGGATATTGACGCAGCACATTGAACGCGCGCACCAACACCGGGCGCAGTCCGGCCAATTCGAAACCGCCGCGGGCGAAAGTGACGCCGTCGCGGCCCGGCACCACCCGTTCCGGATCGATCTCCAGCCCGACCACCCGCACATCCGCCCGGACCGTGCGCAGTCGGGTCGCCAACTCCAATGTGGTCCACGGACTCGCTCCATAGCCGAGGTCGACGACCAGCGGATCGGCCGCATCGCGCAGTCGGCCGGCGACCAGCTCGTGGTGGATCAGCCAGCGGTCGCTGCGTCGTAATCGGTTGACACCGGTGGTGCCCCTGGTGATGGTGCCGACCGGTCTCAGCGGGTCGGGTGTTGCTCTTCCAGCCACTTCACGGTCTGCTCGGCCTCGGCGCGGAACAGGTCGACCAGATTCACCAGCATCAGCTGTTCGAGTCGGGGCCCGACCATCGGGATGAACACCTTGGCCTCCGAGGAGAACCGCATGGTGCAGCCGGTATCGGTAGGGAACAGCCGAATAGTGCCGCCGAGGCTGCCCGGCCCGGCCGGAATGGAGGCCGAGAACTTGCCGACGGACTCGTTCTCGTCGAACGGTCCCCAGCTCTCCTTGCGGGTGATGATCATGTCCTTGCGCATGACCGCCTGCGCGATCTCCGGCAGCATGTCGCGCGGCAGGGTGTGGTTGAGCACGATGTTGATACCGGAGTCGCCGACATCCAGGTTGGTGACCTCATTGCCCGGCGCGTGTTTCGACATTTCCATGCACCGGTCTTCCCAGTACTCCCGGGTCGACAACGCCGCGTACAGCTCCTTGGTGGTGTGCAGCGGGAAGCGGGCTGAATAGTCCAGTCGGCGGGCCATGGGGGGTTACGTTACCGAAACGTTGCGGATTCGCCACAACCTCCATACGCACCCCACGCGGAACCCGCATATCGTCCGGACAGAATCACGGTATGAACGGCACGTGGGAGGCATGGGGCGGGGTGATCACGGCGACGATCGCGGCACTTCCGCTCGCCGGTTGCGTCGCATGGTGGCTGGCGCGGCGGCGGGGTGTATGGCGCAATGCCCTGTGCGAGGTCGGCATGGTCGTCGGCACCGTGCCGTGGGTGTGGATGATCCTCACCCCGGCGGGCACCGGTCGTTCGGTGCAGGTGGTGCCGCTGCGCGATCTGATCGATCAGCTGCCCGGCGATCGAGTCGTCGAGCAACTCGGCGGAAATCTATTGGTATTCGCCGCACTCGGCTTTCTGCTGCCGATGCGCTGGGGGTGGTTCGCCGATCCGTGGCGGCTGCTCCTGGCCGGCGCGGTGCTCTCGGGTGCGGTGGAGGTAGCACAGTTCGCACTGGCCATCGGCCGTCACTCGTCCATCGACGATGTTCTGGTCAACGCGGTCGGGACCGGGCTCGCCGGGCTCGCGTCGAAGCGCTGGTGGTCATCCGGAGGTGCGGCAGCAGACGTCACGCGCTCGGCGTGATCACCGCGGGAGCCTCAGTGCTCGGCGAGCCAGTTGTTCGTGAACTCTTCCTCGTTGGCCAGCAATTCGGTCAACCGCTCGGCGATCGCGGTCTCGATCTTCCCGCCGAACAGCGGAATCTTCACCTCGATGGTGCCCTTGGCCTGCACCACCGAACCCGAGCCGTCGGCGGTGAGCGCAATGGTCCCGCGGACCTCGGCCGGCGCACCCTCGACCCGCGCGGTGAAGGTGGCCGAATCACCGGTCCAGGTCTCGGTGCGCGGGATGATCAGATCGCCCGGCCGCACCGCGGTGATCGCGGCGGGCAGCAGCTCGGCTGCGATGACCTGCACCATCTCGACCTCGACCTGGTCGCCGTCGACGGTGATCGAATCCAGCCGGGCATTATCGCCACCCACCTCGGCGATGCGATCCTTCCAGTACTGCACATCGGCGAAGGCCGCGCGTACGGCGGCAACCGGATACGAGTGGCGAGCCGTGTACGCCAGGGGTGTAGCCATGGTCGAACAGGCTACCGTCTGGGGCGTGCGAACTTCACGGGTGGTGTCGGCGGACCAGCTGCGCGAGCTGCTGGTCGATAGCGGTGCGCGGCTGCGCGAATCGGTGCGGCTGGCCGAGTTGACCACGCTACGGGTCGGCGGTCCGGCCACGGTCGCGGAGTGTGCGACGACCGAAGCGCTGGTCGCGACGGTTCGCGCGCTGGACACCGCGGGCATTCCGCTACTGCTGTTGGCGGGCGGATCCAACCTGCTCATCGCTGACGACGGCTTCGACGGTGTGGTGGTCCGGGTGTGCAATGAGGCGGTGCAGATCGGTGCGGACGGCGTGGTCGCCGAGGCGGGGGCGAACTGGGACACGGTGGTCGCGGCCACGATCGAGGCCGGTCTCGGCGGGCTGGAATGCCTGTCGGGCATTCCAGGATCGGCCGGTGCGACACCGGTACAGAATGTCGGCGCGTACGGCGTCGAGGTCGAGAGCCTGCTGCGCCGGGTGCGCCTGCTCGATCGCGCGAGCGGCGAGATCCGCTGGGTCGAACCGGCCGAACTCGGCTTCGGCTACCGCACCAGCGCACTCAAGCATCGCGATACCGCCGTGGTGCTCGCGGTGGACTTCGCGCTCGACCCGGACGGTTCGAGCGCCCCGCTGCGCTACGGCGAACTCGCGAACGCACTCGGTGCGGACAACGGTGACTCCCGTCCCGCCGATCAGGTCCGGGCGGCGGTGCTGAAGCTGCGCGCGGGCAAGGGCATGGTGCTCGATCCGGCCGATAACGACACCTGGAGCGCGGGCTCGTTCTTTACCAATCCGGTGGTTCCGGATCACCGCGTCGCGGATGTGCAGGCTGCGATCATCGCCCATGTGGGCGACGTCACGATCCCCACCTATCCGGCGCCCGACGGCGTCAAATTCTCCGCGGGCTGGCTCATCGAGCGGGCGGGGTTCGCCAAGGGTTTTCCGGGCCAGGATGCCCCGGCTCGACTGTCCACGAAACATACGCTGGCCTTGACCAACCGCGGCGGCGCGACCGCCGCCGATCTGGTCGCACTGGCTCGCACAGTCCGCGACGGTGTCGCCGATCGATTCGGGATCCGGCTGGAACCGGAGCCAGTTCCCATCGGGGTGGCTCTCTGAACAATGAAACCGACACCACATTCTTCGCTGGCGAGGCGAGCGGATTTCGCCGCGTAAATTCGACGAAGTGAGCCATCGTCCAGTCCGCCACAGACCAGCCGCCGCCATCTCCGCCGTGCTGCTCGTGGTGGTCGCGCTGGTGGCCGGATGCTCGACCGACAACAGCGGTAAGAGTGACTCCGCCAGAGACAACACCCCCGTCGCGAAGGTCACGCTGACCCCGGGCGCCGACGCCGAGAACGTCAATCCGACCGCACCGATCTCGGTCACCGTCACCGACGGCACCATCGATCAGATCGCGCTGACCAATGCCAACGGCAAGCAGGTCACCGGCGAACTCGCCGCGGACCGGCGCAGCTACCAGACCACCGAACCGCTCGGCTACAACGCCAAATACACCTGGTCCGGCACCGCGGTCGGCACCGACCAGAAGCCGGTCCCGATCGACGACAGCTTCACCACCCTGGCCCCGAAGAACACCTTCCCCGCGACGCTCAATATCGCCGATAACCAGGAGGTCGGCATCGCCGCGCCGATCATCTTGCAGTTCAAGGGATCTGTGCAGAACAAGGCTGCGGTGGAGCGGGCGCTCACCGTCACCACCAATCCGCCGACCGAGGGCGCCTGGGCCTGGTTCCCGGATGAAAACGGCGGCTCGCGCGTGCATTGGCGGCCGAAGGACTACTGGGTACCCGGCACCACCGTGCACGTCGCGGCCAAGCTCTACGGTCTGGATCTCGGCGGCGGAAATTACGGATATTCCGATCTCACTTCGGATTTCCGCATCGGCCGCAGCCAGATCGTCGAGGCCAACGCGCCGAGCCATCGCATCCAGGTCGTGCGCGACGGACAGGTCGTCTTCGATTTCCCGGTCAGCTACGGCGAGGGCAATGAGGCGCGCAATGTCACCCGATCCGGCGTGCACGTCGTCACCGAGAAGCACGAAGACTTCATGATGTCGAATCCGCCGTTCTACACCAACGTTCGCGAACGCTGGGCCGTACGCATTTCCAATAACGGCGAATTCATCCACGCCAACCCGGAATCCCTTTCGGCGCAAGGCTCTTCGAATGTCACCAACGGCTGCATCAATCTGTCGCCGACCGACGCGCAGGCATACTTCCCGACCGCGCTCTACGGCGATCCGGTCGAGGTGACCGGCACATCGATCGCGCTGTCGGCCGCCGATGGTGATCTCTACGACTGGACCATCGATTGGAACACCTGGACCGGGCTGTCGGCATTGCCGGGCGAGCCCAAGAATCCGGTGTCCGCCACACCCGTGCCACCGTTGCCGGCCGGTGGGCGCTGAGCTAGGCAAACCCGGCGCGACATGCGACGATCGGACGCGTGAGCCGCAGACCCGCCTCCGAGGACAACCTGCGTGACCTCGCGCGCCTGCGCCAGGTCCGGGACCGGATCGACCGGGAGCACGCGCAGCCGCTGGACGTCGAGGCGCTGGCCCGCGACGCGCACATGTCGGCGGGGCATCTCAGCCGTCAGTTCAAGGCCGCCTACGGAGAGTCGCCGTACTCCTACCTGATGACGCGGCGCATCGAGCGCGCGATGTCGCTGTTGCGGCGTGGCGATCTCAGCGTTACCGAGGTTTGTTTCGCGGTCGGCTGCCAGTCGCTCGGCACCTTCAGCACTCGGTTCACCGAGCTGGTCGGCATACCACCCAGCACCTACCGGGAGCAGGCGGAGCATGCACCCGTGGATCTGCCGACGCTCGTCGTGAAGCGGGTGACACGACCGATCAGGAATCGAGAAGCGCAGGTCACCAAGGCGCAACTAGCGTGAATGCCATGGACATCACCATTCAAGCAAGCTTCCTTCCCCAAGATGACCCGGAGGCCGCCCTGGCCTTCTACCGCGACGCCCTCGGCTTCGAACTCCGCAAAGACGTCGGATTCAATGGGATGCGCTGGCTCACCGTCGGCCCGGTCGACCAGCCCGGCACATCCATCGTGTTGCACCCGCCGGCCGCCGACCCCGGCATCACCGATGACGAGCGCCGCACCATCGCCGAGATGATGGCCAAGGGCACCTACGCCAGCATTCTGCTGGCAACCAAGGATGTCGACGCCACCTTCGACCGGGTGCAGGCCACCAATGCCGAGGTCGTCCAGGAGCCGACGGATCAGCCGTACGGGGTTCGCGACTGCGCCTTCCGCGATCCCGCCGGAAATATGGTCCGTATCCAGCAATTGAGCTGAGCCTTCGGCCAGCGCACCACCGCGTTCGACGCCGGCGGCCGCCGGCGTCGAACCTATGGCGAACAATTGCCACGACCATTGCCCGAGAAGTAAGAACGCACTGCTCGAAGCCGATGAGCTCGAGTGCGGCCCGCGCAACAGATGGAGACACGATGAGCACAGCATCGCGAAGCGATTCCATGAGGGGTGGCGGCCGGGTGAGGGGTGGACCGGTCAAGAAGACGGATACGCAAGCCCTGCACGCTGCCGACGGCCACGATCTGATCCGCGTGGTCGGCGCGCGCGTGAACAACCTCGAGGACATCAGCATCGAGATCCCCAAGCGCCGGTTGACGGTGTTCACCGGTGTTTCCGGCTCGGGCAAGAGTTCGCTGGTATTCGACACCATCGCCGCGGAGTCGCAGCGGCTGATCAATGAGACCTACAGCACCTTCGTGCAGGGCTTCATGCCCACCCTGGCGCGGCCCGAGGTCGATGTGCTCGACGGGCTGACCACCGCGATCATCGTCGATCAGCAGCGAATGGGTGCCGACCCGCGCTCCACAGTCGGCACCGCCACCGACGCGAACGCCATGTTGCGCATCCTGTTCAGCCGACTCGGGCAGCCGCATATCGGCTCGCCGCAGGCGTTCTCCTTCAATGTCGCGTCGATCAGCGGCGCGGGTGCGGTCGCGATCGAGCGCGCCGGGAAGACGGTGAAGGAGCGCCGCAGCTTCAGCATCACCGGCGGCATGTGTCCGCGCTGTGAGGGCCGGGGTTCGGTCAATGACATCGACCTGACCCAGCTGTACGACGACACCAAATCGCTGAACGAGGGCGCGCTGACCATCCCCGGCTACAGCATGGACGGCTGGTTCGGCCGCATCTTCACCGGCTGCGGCTTCTTCGATCCGGATAAGCCGATCAAGAAGTTCAACAAGCGCGAACTCAACGATCTGCTCTACAAGGAGCCGATCAAGATCAAGGTCGACGGCATCAACCTCACCTATGAGGGCCTGATCCCGAGGATTCGCAAGTCGATGCTGTCCAAGGACGTCGACGCGCTGCAGCCGCATATCCGCGCCTTCGTGGAGCGAGCGGTCACCTTCCAGACCTGCCCCGAATGCGGTGGCACTCGGCTCAGCGAATTGGCGCGTTCGTCGAAGATCGGGGGCATCAGCATCGCCGACGCCTGCGCCATGCAGATCAGCGATCTGGCCGAATGGGTCAGCGGGCTGCGGGAACCGTCGGTGGCGCCGCTGCTGACCTCGCTGCGGCACACCCTCGACTCGTTCGTGGAGATCGGGCTCGGCTACCTTTCGCTCGAACGGCCCGCGGGCACGCTGTCGGGCGGTGAGGCGCAGCGCGTCAAGATGATCCGGCACCTCGGCTCCTCGCTCACCGACGTCACCTATGTGTTCGACGAGCCGACCGCGGGCCTGCACCCGCATGACATCCAGCGGATGAACGAACTGCTGCTGCGGTTGCGGGACAAGGGCAATACGGTGCTCGTCGTCGAGCACAAGCCGGAGACGATCGTCATCGCCGACCACATCGTCGACCTGGGCCCCGGTGCCGGTGCGGCCGGCGGCACCGTCTGCTTCGAGGGCACCGTCGATGGGCTGCGCGGCAGCGGCACCATTACCGGTCGCCACTTCGACGACCGGGCCGCGCTGAAGGAGACGGTGCGAAAGCCCAACGGCGCGTTGGAGATTCGCGGTGCGTCAACGAACAACCTGCGCGACGTCGATGTCGACATTCCGCTCGGGGTACTCGCGGTCATCACAGGCGTTGCGGGCTCGGGTAAGAGCTCGCTCGTACACGGGTCGATACCCGCGGGCGCGGCTCAATTCAAGGGTCGCCGCGCAAACTCCACGGACGTGGTGTCCGTCGATCAGAGCCCGATCCGCGGCTCCCGCCGGAGCAACCCCGCCACCTACACCGGACTGCTCGACCCGATCCGCAAGGCATTCGCGAAGGAAAACGGCGTCAAACCGGCGCTCTTCAGCGCCAACTCCGAGGGCGCGTGCCCCAGCTGCAATGGCGCGGGTGTCATCTACACGGACCTGGCGGTCATGGCCGGTGTCGCGACCACCTGTGAGGAGTGTGCGGGCAAGCGGTTCCAGGCCGCGGTGCTCGAGTACCACCTCGGCGGCCGCGATATCAGCGAGGTGCTCGCGATGTCGGTGAGCGAGGCACAGGAGTTCTTCAGCGCGGGCGTGGCGCGCATACCGGCCGCGGAGAAGATCCTGGACCGGCTCGCCGATGTCGGGCTCGGCTATCTCACCCTCGGCCAGCCGCTCACCACGCTGTCCGGTGGCGAGCGGCAGCGGCTCAAGCTGGCCACGCATATGGCCGAGAAGGGCGGCGTATACGTCCTCGACGAGCCGACGACGGGCCTGCACCTCGCCGATGTCGAACAGCTGCTCGGCCTGCTCGACCGGCTGGTCGACTCCGGCAAGTCGGTCATCGTCATCGAGCATCACCAGGCCGTCATGGCGCATGCCGACTGGATCATCGACCTCGGCCCCGGCGCGGGCCACGACGGCGGCAAGATCGTCTTCGAGGGCACGCCCGCGGACCTGGTCGCCGAGCGCGCCACTCTCACCGGCGAGCACCTCGCGGCATACGTCGGCGCCTGATGAAAACCGCCCCCGCTCGGACGATCCGTGCGGGGGCGAAACATATTCGGCGCGTGGTGATTACCGCGTGGCGCTCGCCTCGACGAGTAGACCGTCCTTATCGAGCGATTCGGTGTCGACGGCCGAATCCCGCCGCTGCTCGGCGAGCAGATCGCGGATTTCGATGAGCAATTCGATCTGGGTCGGCTCGGCCACCTTGGCGGTGCCGAAGCGGTTGGTCAGCGTCTTCATCGGCACCATCAGCACGAAGTACAGCACCCCGGCGACCAGCACGAAGTCGATGAGCGCGGTGATGATCGGCCCGATCGCGATGAAGGTGGCCGGCTTATCGGCGACCAGCTGAAAGCCGAGGCCCAGCTCATTGGTCTTACCCAATACCGCGAGCAGCGGGTTGATGATCCCCTTTGTCACCGCCGTCACCACCGCGGTGAACGCGGTACCCATGACCACCGCGACGGCAAGATCGATGACGTTCCCGCGCATCAGGAAATCTTTGAAACCCTTGAGCATGAGCCGAGCAACTCCAATCTGGTTTATAGCGTTTCAAAGACCCGATGCTAACGTCCGCGCCCTGTCGGAGCGAATTTGCAGCAATCGGATCGGCGGCTGATCGCGCCGTTGTCGGCAAACGCCGTGCGATCGAATTCCGAGAAACGCTCGAATTCAGATGGAGTATCGCCGATCCGGTCAGCCGCGGCGAGCGAAGCGGCCCGGACCGGCCTGGTCACGGGGCTTGATGATGATCTGGTCCAGATTCACATGGGACGGTCGCGACGCCACGAAACCGATGATCTCCGCGATATCCTGCGCGACCAGCGGATCAATGCCCTCGTACACCTTGGCCGCACGCTCGGCGTCCCCGGCGAATCGAACCAGCGAGAATTCGGTTTCCACGGCGCCGGGCGCGATTTCGGTGAACCGCACCGGCTGGCCGAGCAATTCGCCGCGCAAGGTGCGATGCAGTACGGCCTGCGCATGTTTGGCCGAAGTGTAGCCGGAGCCGTTGTCGTAGGTCTCGAAAGCGGCGACCGAGGTAATGGTGACAATGAGCCCGTCGCCCGAGGCGATCAGCTTCGGCAGCAACGCCTTGGTCACCCGCAGTGTGCCGAGCACATTGGTCTCCCACATCCAGCGCCAGTCGTCCAGATCCGCCTCGATCACCGGGGCCAGACCTTTCGCGCCGCCGGCATTGTTGACGAGCACATCGGCGTTGTCGATCGCATCGGCAAAGGCGCGCACGGAATCTTCCGAGGTCACATCGAGTTCGAGTGCGGTGCCGCCGATTTCGTCGGCGATGCGCCGCAACCGATCGAGCCTGCGCGCGCCGACATACACGTGATAGCCCTGTTGGGCGAGTTCCCGGGCGGTGGCTTCACCGATTCCCGAGCTGGCTCCGGTGACGATGGCGGTGCGAATGCTCATACTGCGATCGTAAATGCGCAGAATTCACCCACCCCAGCCAGCTTCGCTGGTCTGCGATCCCCCGGATTTGCCGAACGCTGCGCGGCAGGATGAAAACGCAAGTCCTGATTTCGTGAGGACATGGGTAACTCGCCGGGTACGCCCAAAACCAACCTGACACAAAACCGCCGGTCCGGATGTGAACTCGCGTGGCACCCGACGACCGGCAAGAGGCTCGGGGAGGCGGTCTAGCCTAGCCTTCGGGATATGGCTATTCGAGAAGCGGTCAGTGCGGACGGAACGAGCATTGTCTATCGGGTCGGCGGTCCGGCCGGCGGCAGGCCGCTGGTGCTGGTACATGGTTGGTCGGCCAATCTGCAGTGCTGGGGCGCGGCCGCGGACGAGTTGGCCGAGCGCTTTCGGGTGCTCGCCGTCGACCTGCGCGGTCACGGCTATTCCGGGGCCCCGGAGACTGGCTACGACGATCCGAAGAACTGGGCCGCCGATATCGCCGCGGTGCTCGCCGCCGAGGGCATCGAATCCGGTGCGGTGCTGCTCGGCTGGTCCTACGGCGGCATTGTGATCAGCGACTATCTGACTGCCTGCGGCACCCGCGCGGTCGCGGGCGTCATCTACTCGGGTTCGATGGCCAATATCGGCCGCGCACCCGGTGCGGCGACCGGCCCGGCCATGCAGCAGGCCGTTCCCGGCGTCTTCGAGGAGAGCGCGGCGCGCGCGTTGCGTGCGTTCGGTGCCTTCGGCAATGCCAATACCGGACCCGATCCGGATAAGGGCGTCGACGCGCAGCGCATCTTCGGCGCGAGCCTCGGCACGCTGCCCCGGGTGCGCAAGGCGCTGTTCTACCGGACCGCCGACAACACCGAAACGCTACGCGCCCTGGATATTCCGGTATTCGTCCTGCACGGAACCAAGGATCCGGTCGTGCCGATCGAGAACGGTCGCTACATCCTCGACGCGGTGCCCGATGGTCGCGCCTCGTTCTGGGAGGACGCGCAGCACGGGCTGTTCATCGAGGATCGCGCCCGCTTCGTCGCCGAGGTGAGTGCGTTCATCGACGGTTTGACTTAGCCGTCCGAAATTCGCTGGCGGCATGCGTACGGCTCGAACAGACTGATCGTGTCCCGGCACCGAGATCAGTGCCGGTGGATTTCGTGCACCGTCCATCAGAGCCCTCATGAGGCTGCTGTGACGGCTGTCACTTGGCCCGGTTGCGGTGTCTGAGTTGGGCAATCCAACGTGCACTATGGATGGTGTGAGTCAACGCCCGGACCTACGGCCGAATCGGATTGCCGTGTTATCGGTGCACACCTCACCACTTGCTCAGCCGGGTACCGGCGACGCGGGCGGCATGAACGTCTACGTGCTGCAAACCGCCATTCAGCTGGCCCGACGCGGCACCGAGGTCGAGATTTTCACCCGGGCCACCTCCTCGAACGTGCCGCCGGTCCAGGAGGCGGCCCCGGGGGTCCTGGTGCGCAATGTGGTGGCCGGCCCGTTCGAGGGGCTGGACAAGCGCGACCTGCCGACCCAGCTGTGCCCGTTCACGGCCGAGGTGTTGCGCCAGGAGGCCGGACACCTGCCCGGTCACTACGATCTCGTCCATTCGCATTACTGGCTCTCCGGTCAGGTCGGCTGGCTCGCGCGCGATCGCTGGCGGGTGCCGCTGGTGCACACCGCGCACACGTTGGCGGCGGTGAAGAACGCGGCGCTGGCCGAAGGCGACTGCCCCGAACCCGCGACCCGCGAGATCGGCGAGAAGCAGGTGATCGCCGAGGCCGATCGGATGGTCGCGAACACCGCAGAGGAGGCGCGTCAGCTCGTCGAGCTGTACGGCGCCGATCCCGAGCGCATCGATGTGGTGCCGCCCGGCGCGGATCTGACGCGCTACCGTCCCGGTGAAAAGGCCGCGGCCCGAGCCGAATTGGGCTTGGCGAACGATGAGCGGATCGTCGCGTTCATCGGCCGCATCCAGCCGCTCAAGGCCCCGGATGTATTGGTCCGCGCGGCCGCCGAACTGCTGCACCGCGACCCGGCGCGCAAGCTGCGGGTGCTCATCGTCGGCGGCCCGTCCGGCACCGGACTGGAGCGCCCCGACGCGCTGATCGAACTCGCCGCCGTGCTCGGCATCGCCGAGCACGTCACCTTCCTGCCGCCGCAACCACCGGACCGCCTGGTGCAGGTGTATCAGGCTGCCGACCTGGTCGCGGTGCCCAGCTACAACGAATCCTTCGGTCTGGTCGCCATCGAGGCGCAGGCCAGCGGCACCCCGGTACTCGCGGCCGATGTCGGTGGACTCGGTACCGCCGTGCGGCACGGCGAGACCGGCCTACTCGTCCCCGGACACCGGACGCCGGACTGGGCCGATGCCCTCGGCCACCTGCTCGACGATGGCGAGCGGCTGCACCGGATGGGGCTGCGCGCGGTCGAGCACGCCGCGCGCTTCTCCTGGGAGCACACCGCAGACGGACTGCTCGCCAGTTATTCGGCCGCGCTGACCGATTTCCGTGCGCTGCGCGCCGGTCTCGGTGCGGGCCGGCGCGAGGTCTTCGAGGCCGCGCTGGCCGAGCTGCCCGGGGAACGCACCAGCCTCGCGGGTGAACGCAGCGCTGTTCTCCTCGGCGAGAGCAGTCAGGCCAGATCGCGGGCGCTGTGGCGGCGCCGGACGGGAGCGCACCGATGAGCACGGCAGCCGCGACCGCACAGCTGATCGACGAAACGCTGCGCGACCGCGACATCGAGTACACCCATCCCAGCCAGGAGACATTCGTCGTCATCCTGCCCGGTGAGCGCAAACTGAAGACCACCGTGATGCTCACCGTCGGAAAGCACGGACTACGCATCGAATCGTTCGTCTGCCGCAAGCCCGACGAGAACTTCGAGGGCGTCTACAAATTCCTGCTGCGCCGCAACCGCCGCCTCTACGGTGTGGCCTACACCCTGGACCGCGTCGGCGATATCTACCTCGTCGGCCGCATGGCCACCCACGCCGTCACCCCCGATGAACTGGACCGGATCTTCGGCCAGATCCTCGAGGCCGTCGACGCCGACTTCAATGTCCTGTTGGAACTCGGCTTCGCCGAATCCATTCGCCGGGAATGGAAGTGGCGCGTAGCGCGCGGTGAATCGCTGCAGAACCTGCGCGCCTTCGAACATCTGGTCGAGGCCGCCGACCAGCCCTGATCGCGCGCGGGCGGATCCGGTATCGGCGACAATCGCATTGCGGGAATGGGTTGCGAGGCACAGGAGGCTGCCCGGCGATGATGGTTCTTGCTCTGGATATCGGCGCGACGAAATTCGCCGCCGGTGTGGTCTCTGTGGGCCGGGAGGTACGCGATGTGCGGCGGGTCGATGTGCCTCGGGCAGCGGTGTGGCCGGCGTGCCGCGACCTACTGCTGAAAGTGGCCGGTGACACTCCGGTTTCGGCGATCGGGATCGGTTCGGCCGGCCCGGTCGATGTGCGGACCGGGGTCACCAGTCCGCTGAATATTCCGGAATGGAAGTCGGGCTTCCCGATCGTCGCCGAGGTCCAGCGGCTGTTCCCCTCCGCCGCAGTGCGATTCGCCATCGACGGGGCCTGTCTGGCCCTGGCCGAACATCACATCGGCGCGCTGCGCGGCATTCCGAACGGCCTGGCCATGACCGTCTCCTCGGGCATCGGCGGCGGCATCATCGCCGACGGCCGGGTGGTGCTCGGGCGCACCGGCAATGCCGGACATGTCGGCCATATCGTGGTGCCGGGTTGGGATGTGCCGTGTGAATGCGGCGGCGTCGGCTGCGTCGAGGCGATCGCCAGCGGCATGTCGTCGGTGCGCTGGGCACGTGAACAGGGTTGGCGCGGCGAGACCGGCGCCGGACTGGCGAAGGCCGCGCACGCCGGCAATGAGATCGCGCTGGCCGCGCTACATCGGGCCGGAACCGCACTGGGTACCGCCATCGCCTCCGCGGCCGCGACGCTGGATATCGATCGGGTGGTGATCGGCGGCGGCTTCGCGCAATCGGGTGAACCGCTCTGGGAACCGCTGCGCGCGGCGCTGGGCCGGCACGCGGGCTTGGACTTCCTGCGCGAGCTGCGGGTGGTGCCTTCGCAAATCACCAATGGCGCCACCCTCGTTGGCGCGGGTGTGCTCGCCGCGGGCCACGATACGGCCGATGCCATCTCCTGAGCAGTGGGAACGGATGCGAGCCCGGTTCGCGCACATGCCAGAATGGCCTGCATGACGTACACCCTCGTGTTGCTGCGCCACGGCGAGAGCGAATGGAATGCCCTGAACCTTTTCACCGGCTGGGTGGATGTGCACCTGACCGATAAGGGCATCGCCGAGGGGAAGCGCGCCGGGGCGCTGCTGGCCGAACACGGCATCCTGCCCGATATCGTCTACACCTCGCTGCTGCGTCGCGCGATCAGTACCGCGAACATCGCGCTGGACGCCGCCGACCGGCATTGGATCCCGGTCGTGCGCGACTGGCGCCTCAACGAGCGCCACTACGGCGATCTGCAGGGCAAGAACAAGGCGCAGGTCCGCGACCAGTACGGCGACGACCAGTTCATGCTGTGGCGGCGCAGCTACGACACCCCGCCGCCGCCCATCGACCCGGCCAACGAGTACAGCCAGCAGGACGATCCGCGCTACGACGGCATCGACGTCCCCAAGACCGAATGCCTGCTCGACGTGGTGAACCGGATGGTCCCGTACTGGGAGTCGACCATCTCCAAGGATCTGGTCGCGGGCAAGACCGTTCTCGTCGCGGCGCACGGCAATTCGTTGCGCGCGCTGGTCAAGCACCTGGACGGGATTTCCGATGACGAGATCGCGGGCCTGAACATCCCCACCGGCATTCCGCTGCGCTACGAGCTGGACGAGAACTTGCGCCCGGTTCGCCCGCGCGAATACCTGGACCCCGAGGCCGCCGCCGCGGGTGCCGCGGCCGTCGCCAGCCAGGGCGGCAAATAGGCACTTACCCACCTCAACGCGCCGCGACCGGCGTCGGTCGCGGCGCGTTGCTGTTCCTTGCCCCACCCCCCGTCGAATGCGAACCGACCGAAGCCGGACGCGATCTGCTCGGGAAAAGGCTCGGGGAGGCGGGGGAGAACAACGCGTAAACAAGCGGCTAACGGTCCTGGAAGTGCCCATGACCTGCGTGAAACTTCGCGTACCCCGAGTTGGGTTGTCGGTCGGCGACCGTACGATTCAAGTGTGAGTGTTTCCCAGGCCGTTCTGCTGGCAGTCCTCGCGGCTGTCGTCGGCCTGGCAGTCGGCGGGCTACTGATCCCGTTCATGAACGCCAGGCAGGCCGCCCGCAGACAGGAAGATTCCGGTCTGACCATGTCGCAGGTGCTCGACCTGATCGTGCTCGCCTCCGAGAGCGGAATCGCGGTCGTCGACGAGTACCGCGATGTGGTGCTGGTCAATCCGCGCGCCGAAGAACTCGGCCTGGTCCGCAACCGGCTACTCGACGAACGCGCCTGGGCCGCGGTGGAGAAGGTGCTCGCCACCGGTGAATCCGCTGAATTCGACCTCACCGCGAAGAACCCGATGCCCGGCCGCAGCCGGATCGCGGTGCGCGGCGTGGCCAGGCAGCTATCGCGCGAAGAGACCAGTTTCACTGTGCTCTTCGCCGACGACGATTCCGAGCAGGCCCGCATGGAGGCCACCCGCCGGGACTTCGTCGCCAATGTCAGCCACGAACTCAAGACCCCCGTCGGCGCGATGAGCCTGCTGGCCGAGGCCATGCTGGAATCGGCCGACGACCCCGCGGCGGTCCGGCACTTCGGTCAGCGTGTACTCGGTGAATCCCGGCGCCTGGGCAAGATGGTGACCGAGTTGATCGCGCTCTCGCGACTTCAGGGCGCGGAAAAGCTACCCGAGCTCGAGGTGGTCGACGTCGACACCGTGGTCATGCAGGCGGTCGATCGCTCCCGCACCACCGCCGAGGCCGCGGGCATCACCGTCAGCACCGATCACCCGAGCGGACTCGAGGTACTCGGCGACGAAACCCTGCTCGTCACCGCGCTGTCCAACCTGGTGGAGAACGCCATCGCGTACTCACCGACCGGCTCCCACGTTTCGGTGAGCCGCTCACTGCGCGGCGATCACGTCGCGATGGCCGTGACCGATCGCGGCATCGGCATCGCCAAGGAAGATCAGGAGCGGGTGTTCGAACGTTTCTTCCGATCCGATAAGGCGCGCTCACGCGCCACTGGTGGCACCGGGCTCGGCCTGGCTATCGTCAAGCACGTGGCGGCCAACCACAACGGTGAGATCACCCTGTGGAGCAAGCTCGGCACTGGATCGACGTTCACCCTGCGAATACCTGCCCACCATGAATCCGACGGCGAAGAAGAGGTCGACGGGACCGAGGTGAGCATGAGAGAAATACACCCGCGCCCCACGGGGCCGGGCAGACCGAATGGTGTGGAGGCACGCAGATGACGACTGTTCTGATCGTCGAAGATGAGGAGTCGCTGGCCGATCCGCTCGCGTTCCTGCTGCGCAAGGAGGGCTTCGATGTCACCGTCGTCGGTGACGGACCATCGGCGCTCGCCGAATTCGACCGCTCCGGCGCCGATATCGTGCTGCTCGACCTCATGCTGCCCGGCATGAGCGGCACCGATGTGTGCAAACAACTGCGCACCCGCAGCGGTGTCCCGGTGATCATGGTCACCGCGCGGGACAGCGAGATCGACAAGGTGGTCGGCCTGGAACTCGGCGCCGACGACTACGTCACCAAGCCGTACTCGGCGCGCGAGCTGATCGCCCGCATCCGGGCCGTGCTGCGCCGCGGCGCGGGCGATGAACTCGACGGCGGCAATGAGAGTGGTGTGCTCGAGGCCGGACCGGTCCGGATGGATGTCGACCGCCACACCGTGCACGTCAACGGCAAGCAGGTCACCCTGCCGTTGAAGGAATTCGATCTGCTCGAATATCTGCTGCGCAATTCCGGTCGCGTGCTGACCCGCGGCCAGCTGATCGACCGTGTCTGGGGCGCCGATTACGTCGGCGATACCAAGACTCTCGATGTGCACGTCAAGCGGTTGCGCTCGAAGATCGAGGGCGATCCGGCCAAGCCGGAGCACCTGGTCACCGTCCGCGGCCTCGGCTACAAGCTCGAGGCTTGATCCGAAGCCGAAGAACCCATGTTCTTACGAAACGTAGCAACTGATTTCGTAAGAACATGGGTTACTTGTCGGGCACGCCCGAAACGGACGGTGGGCTGAACCGCAAGTCCGCGACGCAACTTGCCTGCACTTACCGATCGGCAAGAGGCTCGGGGACGCGGGGGAGTATCAGGGCAGGTAGACCCAGGTGGGGCCGAGACCGGGGACGTCGTTCTTGCGCAGGGTGATCCAGCCGAGATCGTCTTCCTGCATGCAGTCGTAGACATCGGCCGCGCTGGTGCCGCGGCAGGCGATGGTGCGAGAGACGCCGTACGGGCTCATGATCAGGTTCTTGCCATTGGCCTGGGCATTGATCGCCTCGGGGGCGTTGGCGGGCAGGAAGTCGGCGGTGAAATCGGCGTACTTGGCCGGGTCACCGTTGGGTTCGGCGTGCGCGGCGCCGGTCAGCGCGGCAGTGGCGCCGAGCGCGATAGCGGTCAGGGTCAGGGCTTTCTTCACCATGACCGCATCCAACCCCATTCGAGTGAAGCCCGCATAGCGGGGAGGTGAATCACCCGCATTGCAAACCTCACGCCGACTGGTCGGCGATGGGTTGGTCGGGTTTCATCCGGTCGGCATGGACGGTCGCCGGATGGATCGCGATCAGGCCGAGTCCCTCGCGCCGCTTGCAGTGTCTGGCCAGCTCTTCGTAGGCGGGTGCGCCGAGCAGTTCCTTCAGTTCGGGGGCGTAGGACTGCCACACCGGACGGGCGCCGACATGGGCGTCGGGTGAGCCGGAGCAGTACCAATCGAGATCCTCGCCACCGGGACCCCAGCCGCGCCGGTCGTATTCGGTAATGGTGGTCTTCAGGATCTGTACGCCGTCGGGACGATCCACCCAGTCCTGGGTGCGCCGGATCGGCAGCTGCCAGCACACATCGGGCTTCACCTCGAGCGGCTCGATGCCCTTGCGCAGCGCCATGGTGTGCAGCGCGCAGCCGACGCCGCCGGCGAAGCCGGGGCGGTTCAGGAAAATGCACGCACCGTCGAAGCGGCGGGTGCGCAGGGCGGGCTCGTCCTCCAGCTCGTCGAGTTCCAGATAGCCCTTCTTGGTGATCTTGCCGTCGGCGTCGGTGGCCTCGTCCATCAGCTGCCAGTCGCTCGGTGTGAGCATTTTCACAGCTTTGGTCAGGCGCTTGCGATCGTCGGTGTCGGAGAGGAACGCGCCGTGCGAGCAACAGCCGTCATCGGGGCGATCGCTCAGAATTCCCTGGCAGGCCGGAGTTCCGAAGACACACGTCCAGCGCGACAGCAGCCAGGTCAAATCCGCGACGATCACATGCTCGTCGTTTGCTGGATCCACGAATTCGATCCATTCACGGGGAAAGTCGAGATCGACCTCCGGCGCCGGATCGATCTTCCCCGCTGGTCGGAGCCTCTTGGAGCCACTCACGACTCCGCCTCGCTGACGCTCGGCTCCGTCGTGCGCGATGCGCGCTGTAACATGGTTTGCTCGCTTCGCTCCCTCGCTTTTGCGCCTACCGTCACACTTCAGGACGCTAACAGTTCAGTCGCCTGGGCTAAAGGGCCGGTTCACCCAGTACCGTATTCATGTGCGGCTTGGGGTACTCGATGTTGGAAGCAATACTGTCCACCTGCTTGTGGTGGACGCCCATCGTGGTGGTCACCCGATGCCGATGAGCTCCACAAAGGCCACCCTCCGGCTGTCGGAGAATATGGATTCCGACGGTCGCATCACCGTTCAGGGGGCCGAGCGGTTGATCGCGACGGTCGCGGAATTCGCCAGCATCGCCGAGACTTCCAGGTGCGTCGAACTGATGCCGTTCGCAACTTCCGCGCTGCGTGACGCCGCGAATTCCGATGAGGTACTCGCCAGGGTTCGCGCCGAAGCGGGCGTCGAACTGCAGGTGCTCTCCGGTGTCGACGAGGCCCGGCTGACCTTCCTCGCGGTGCGTCGGTGGTACGGCTGGAGCCCGGGTCGGATCCTCAATCTCGATATCGGCGGCGGCTCGCTGGAAATGACCAACGGCGGCGACGAGGAGCCCGATGTCGCGCTCTCGTTGCAACTCGGTGCGGGACGGTTGACCAGGGAGTGGCTGCGCGAGGATCCGCCGGGTAAGCGCCGCGTCGCGGTGCTGCGCGATTGGCTCGACGCGGAACTCGTCGCACCGGCGAAACAGCTGCTCGATGCCGGGAAACCAGATCTCGCGGTGGGGACATCGAAAACCTTTCGGTCGCTGGCCCGGTTGACCGGAGCGGCTCCTTCTTCGGCCGGGCTGCGGGTGCGCCGTACACTCACCAGCTCAGGTCTGCGCCAACTGATTGCCTTCATCTCGAGAATGACGGCGGCGGACCGTGCAGAATTGGAAGGCGTAAGTTCCGATCGGTCACAGCAATTGGTGGCTGGTGCACTGGTCGCGGAGGCGAGTATGCGGGCACTATCGCTGGATACCCTCGAGATTTGTCCGTGGGCACTGCGCGAGGGACTCATCTTGCGCAAACTGGATACCGATATGAACGGCGGACCGAGCGCGACGGCAGTGCCGGGTGCCGTTGTGGAAACGAGCGGTAAGCCGGTGCCCGGCGGCGGTCTATCGGGCCCGATCGAAACGGTGTCGTCATGAGTGAGGATTCCAAGCAACTATCGGTTGCCGAGCTGCTGGCACGCAACGGTCAGCAGGGCGCGGCATCGCCCGGTGGCGGCGGACGGCGGCGGCGCAGTGGCCGCGGCATCTCGGTGGCCGAGCTGACCGGTGATCTGCCCGCCATTCCGGCCGGCGGCGGCGGTGGCCATTCGGCGCACGCCGCACCCGAGGACGAGGAACCGGCCTACGAACCACCCTCGTACGAATCCGCCGGATACGACGGGTCGGATTACCAACCCTCCGGTTTCCAGTCCGGCGGGTACGCGTCCGGTTTCGAAACGCCCGCCCCGGAACCGACTTCGTACGCCGCGGCGGATCCGGCACCGTACGCCGCACCCGAATTACCCAACTACTCGCCGATGTCGGGCCCGATCACCCGCTACGACCCGCTCTCGGGCTACGTCGCGCCGGAGGCGCCCGCCGATCCGCTGCCCGCGCCGGGATGGTCGAGCCGGGCCATGCCGGGGCGGGAAATGCCGGGTCCGGATGTGTCGCGACGTGCCGCACCCGCGGATCCGCTGTCCGCGCCGATATCGGATCTGTACGCCCCGGCGTCCGATCCGTTCGCGCGTGATCCACTGGCCGATGCCGCCCCTGCGCTCGACTCCGGCCGCCCCGGCCGCCGCCGTCGGCATGCCGAACCAGACGATGAGACCACTGACGTACAGCCGATGCCTGAACTCGGTCACGGCATCGGCCGCCGCGGCGCGGACGCCCCGCCCGACCCGCAGCAGAACGGCGCGAGACTCGGAGGTCGGGCTGCCCGGCGACGGGCGGCGGAGGCGGCCGAGGCGGCGGAGGCGGCCGAAGGACCCGCGACTGTGGGATGGTCGCCGTCCACCAATGGCTTCGCCCCGGAATCCGCCCCGCTGCCGATGTCCCCGCCGCCGGATGGTCTGTCGCGATCGGGGCTCGACCGCGACGCCTATCCCGAGCCGCCGGATCAGCGCAGACCCGCACGACGGGACCGCCCGGCCGACGGGGCTCTGCCCGCCTGGTCGGTGCGAAGACATGTACCGCCCAAGAACAACGCGCCCGAATCCGAGGGCATCCCCACCGCCGCGTGGTCGCTGGCCAGTCAGGATCAACAGCTCGTCTCGGGCCAGACCGTGGCCGGCGATCTGCTGCGCGACGAAGTCGAACGCGCCGAGGCGGAGCGGGCGAACGGACGCGCCGCCGAACGCAACGGGCGAGGACGACGCGGCCGATCCAAGCGCGACACCGGTCCCGCCGAGCCGGATGAGGGGTACGACGGTCTAACCGATGTGTACGAACCGTTCCCGACCGATGATGCCCTCGATGACGACGAGGATTTCGACGACGACGATGTCGATTCGGACCATTCGTTCGCTTCCCGCCTGTCTCCGAGACGCGCTCGCTCGCGGATCGCACGCAGGTCGGAGTACGACCCAAATCGCCGGCAATGGATGATTCTGGGCGGTCAGAGCACCGGCGCCGCGGTCGCCGGAATGTTGCTTTTCAAGGGTTTCGAGCGCATGTGGGAAATGCTGCCCTGGGTGGCGCTGTGCCTGGCGATGGTCGTGATCCTGGGGCTGGTGGCGCTGGTGCGAATACTGCGGCGCACCGATGACATCACCAGCACGGTGATAGCCGTCGTCGTCGGCATCTTCGTCACGCTCGGACCGCTAGCCTTTCTACTCAGTACAAACTGAGCAGGGAGCGGCTGTGGGGAACATCGGGCAGGCGGACGACACCAGATCGGCGAGCGCGACCGGGGGACGCGCTCTCGATCCCGAGGTGCGCACCGAATCCGGTTCGCCCGTCGAAGCGGCCGGTGGATCCCACGGCCAGCAGATCCGCGTCGGCCTCTCGACGGCCTCGGTATATCCGCAGAACACCGAGGCGGCCTTTCGATACGCGGCCGAAATCGGTTACGACGGTATCGAATTGATGGTCTGGGCCGAACCGGCCAGCCAGAGCATCGCCGCGGTGCAGGCATATTCCCGCAAATACGGTGTGCCGGTCCTGGCGATCCACGCACCGTGCCTGCTGATCTCGCAGCGGGTGTGGGGTTCGGATCCGGTGGCCAAACTCGAGCGCAGTGTGCGCACCGCCGAGGCGCTCGGTGCGGGCACCGTGGTGGTGCATCCGCCGTTCCGCTGGCAGCGCAGGTATGCGCAGGGCTTCGCCGATCAGGTTGCCGAGTTGGAGGAGCACGGTCACGTCATCGTCGCGGTGGAGAATATGTTCCCCATGCGCGCGGACTCCCTCTTCGGTCGCAAGACCGGGGCGGTGAAGCGGCTGGAGCGTCGCGGCGGCCCCGGTCCCGGCGTGACCGCATTCAGTCCGTCCTACGATCCGACCGATACCGGATTCCGGCATTACACTCTCGATCTCTCGCATACCGCGACCGCCGGTGCCGATCCGCTGGCCCTGGCCGCGCGGATGGGCACCGGCCTCGCGCACCTACATCTCGCCGACGGCCGCGGCGCGGCGCACGACGAGCATCTGGTGCCGGGCGAGGGCACTCAGCCCTGTATCGAGCTGTGCGCGGCACTGCTGCGCTCCGGTTTCGCCGGCCATGTGATCGCCGAGATCAATACCCAGAACGCGCGGACCACCCAGGACCGCGCGGGCATGCTGAACCGCACGGTGGACTTCGCCAGAACACACTTCAACGCACCCGCTCCGGCACCGACGCACGCCAACCGGGTGTGACCGCCGCACCGATCTGTCGGCGGAGGGGAGTTCCGACTCGCTAATCCTTCGTTCTACGCTGTACGAATGCTGTGTCCCGTCGACGCGGCCGACCGACGACAGGAGTGACGATGCCGGAGCTGACCGCCGACCTCGAGCAAGCCATCCCGACGGCCGCACCCTTCAGCCGGGTGTGCACACTGACCGAACTGCTCTCGGCCAATCCGGATACCGGCCGCTACCTGGGCATCATCGACAAAATCTGGACCATCGGGCCGAAGGTGCACGGCGGCACTATGGTTGCGGCCAGCGCCGCCGCGGCCACCCGCTGGCTGCGCGCCTCCGATCCGGCTCTGGTTGCCATGGCCCCCATCGCGGCGAGTTCGGACTTCCTCGGCGCACCCGAACCGGGCGAGGTCGAGTACGAGGTGCACATCCGCAAGGTGGGCCGCCAGATCTGCCTGGTCGATGTGAACCTGATCCAGAGTGGGCGCACGCTGGCGCGCACCGCGTTCACCTTCGGTCATCTCGACGATGCCGATCCGATCTACGCGCCGCAGCACGGTGATATGGCGGTCGAACCGCCCGCCGATGCGGTCGGATACCGGGATTCGCCGATGGGCAAGGTTGTCCATGTGGCGCAGGGCGCCGAACTGTTCATCGACCGGGACTGGGCCCGATTCCTCGACGGCGCGAAAGGTGAACCGCGCCTGCGTCTTTGGATGCGGCCATTCGAGGGCGATCAGCGGGATCCGGATGTCGCCATGTACTTCGCGATCATGTCCGCCGATATGAGCCCGCCGGTCCCGGTGAATCTCGGCCACTTCGGTTGGGCCCCGACGGTGCAGATGACGACCTATCTGCGCCGCCGGCCGGCCCCCGGCTGGCTGCGGATCATCGCGACCAGCCATGAGGTCGGTGAGCGCATGTTCGACGAGGACCAGCTCGTTCTCGACTCGACCGGTGCGGTGGTCGCACAGAGCCGTCAGCTCGCGCTGGTGCCGCAACGGCGATAGGGCTGGTCTTGCCCTGCGCCGAGCCGATACTGCCGCGCGACTAGCCTTAGGCCCATGACGAGAGTTGCGGTGATCGGTGGCGGTCGCATCGGGGAGGCGTTGATTGCCGGATTGCTCGATTCCGGGCGGGCGGTGAAGGATCTGGTCGTCGTCGAGACCCATGCCGATCGGGCCGAACTCATCGGCGACCGTTTGGGCGTGCGGGTCACCGATTCGATCGCGGACGCGATCATCGGTGCGGATATCCTGGTCATCGCCGTCAAGCCGGGTGATGTGGATGCCGTCATGACCCAGCTCGGCAAGGCCGAACTCGACGTCGATCGTGATCAGATCCTGGTGTCGCTGGCGGCGGGTGTTCCGACGGCGCGCCTGGAGAACAGGCTGCCAGCCGGCTTCCCGGTGGTGCGGGTGATGCCGAATACCCCGATGCTGGTCGGCCAGGGCATGAGTGTGCTCGCGCCGGGCCGTTACGCGCGGTCGGAACAGCTGGCCCAGGTGACCGAGCTGCTCGCCGCGGTGGGCAAGGTGGCGACGGTGACCGAGGCGCAGATGGATGCGGTGACCGCGGTCTCGGGTTCCGGACCCGCGTACTTCTTCCTGGTGGTCGAGGCCATGATCGATGCCGGTGTCGGGCTCGGCCTGACCCGCGACGTCGCCACTCAACTCGTGGTGCAGACCATGATCGGCTCGGCCGCCCTGCTCGAGAGCTCCGGACAGACCGCCGTCGAGCTGCGTGCCGCCGTGACCTCGCCGGCGGGCACGACCGCCGCCGCGGTGCGCGAATTGGAGCGCGGTGGGGTGCGCTCGGCCTTCCTCGAGGCTCTGCACGCGGCACAGCAACGATCTGCCGAGCAGGGTGCCAACGACGGTGTGGGCGCCAGCGCTACCTGAGGCGTCCCGGGTGTGCGGTGACCGAACGCTGTGCGTCGATGGGATGACCGGTCGGTTCCCTGCATGTAAACCTGATTTCTCACACCCGTCGCAGTAATCTCACTGGTCCCGCTAAGCTTCAAGGAGCACGTGCGTGTCTGTTCCGCCGGTGGGGAAGCCGGCGGCGCGGACGTGCCGGAGGTCAGTGGTGCGATGATGTCTAACAAGATGTCTGCGAATAGCTCAGGAACGTCGCCAGGAAGTTCCGGACCATCGGGTGGCCGGGCTGGTTCCCGGACCCAAGGCGGTTCGGCGGCTCCGTCGCAATCGGTGCTCGGCGGAGGTACCCAGTTCCTCACCGTCGCCGAGGTTGCGAATCTCATGCGGGTGTCCAAGATGACGGTGTATCGGCTGGTGCACTCGGGTGAGCTGCCCGCAGTACGGGTCGGTCGCTCGTTCCGGGTGCATGCCAAGGCGGTGCACGACTACTTGGAGACGTCCTACTTCGACGCTGGGTGAGGCGATTTCATCAGCTTATCGGTGTCCCGGTAGGATGAACCCTCGGTTCGTGTGCGCCTGCCGGCGGCACCGCTTTGTGGTGTCCGGTGCCAGCTAGCGGCGCGGACGCTGAAATAGGCGTACGTGATTGGCGTGCGCGCCGAGTAGAGAGAACGCGAGGACAACCCTATGGGTTCTGTGATCAAGAAGCGCCGCAAGCGCATGTCGAAGAAGAAGCACCGCAAGCTGCTTCGCCGCACGCGTGTTCAGCGGCGCAAACTCGGCAAGTAAGTCCCGCCGTAGCAACAGCTCGCAGGTCGCTCGAAACGATCAGTGCGTTAGCTGGAGGGCCCGTCACCGATTGGTGGCGGGCTTTTCTTTTTGAAACAGCGAATTTTGAAAGCCGCTCGTGTTTCGGGTGACTGAAGTCATCGTTAGAAGCTGGTTAATACTGGCTGCGCGTCGGAGTCGACCGGTTACTCTGGTACCGCAGCAAATGGAATTTGGGGGGCTGTCACAGTTGGGATCCGGTGCGGTGGGTTCTGAGATACGGTACGGACATACACCCAAGGTGGTGATGGTGACCGGTGCCAGCCGATTTTTCGGTGGCAACGTGATCGCGCGTTTGGCCCAGGATCAGAACATCGAACGCATCCTGGCCGTCGACACCATGACCCCGAGTCGTGAGCTGCAACGGCGCATGGGTCGCGCCGAATTCGTTCGCGCCGATATTCGAAATCCCTTGATTCGCAAGGTGATCGGCGGCAATGAGGTCGATACGGTGGTACACGCCGCGATGGTCACGCATCCACCGGCCGGTGGCGGCCGGGCAGTGATGAAGGACCTCAATGTCCTCGGCGCCATGCAACTGTTCGCGGTCTGTCAGAAATCGCCTTCGGTGCGGCGCGTTGTGGTGCGCTCGACCTCCGCGGTCTACGGATGTAGCGCGAAGGATCCCGCGAAATTCACCGAAGAAATGAGCGCGCGTACCCCACCGAGCGGTTGGTTTGCCCGCGACATGATCGAAATCGAAGGATTTGTCCGCGGGCTGGCGCGGCGGCGTCCCGATATCGCCGCGTCGATTTTGCGTTTGGCGCCCATTGTCGGCCCGCGATTGGCCGGGCGCGGTGTGCAGTATCTGCGTTCACCGGTCGCGCCAACGGTACTGGGGCGCGATGCCAGACTGCAGTTGCTGCACGAGGAGGACGCCATTGCCGCGATGGCGCACGCGGCCCGGCAAGCACCCGGTGGCACCTACAACATCGCCGGGGACGGCGCGATAGTGTTGTCACAGGCCATCCGGCGTGCGGGCCGGATCGAGCTGCCGATCCCGTGGCTGGTCTTCCGCACCGCGGGCCGGGCGCTCATGGGCCCGATCATGCGTGATTTCACTAGTGAGCAGATCGACTATTTCCATTTCGGCTGTGGCCTCGATACCACCAGGATGCGCACCGAACTCGGGTTCGTCCCGCGCTGGACGACGGTGCAGGCATTCGATGACTTCATCGGGGGCGCAGCGTCGCGGCCCGTCATTGATCCAGCGTGGATCGATGCCGCAGAACATAAACTGCTCGGCCTGCTGGGGCCGGTACGGGAGCACACATATGAATGATGTGGCGAAAGTCATCCAACTCCACGATCTGAATATCGAAACGCGCCAGCGCACCACGCCGCGGCGCTGGCCGGAGCGGGTTACCGGCGAGGTCACGCCGAGCCAGGTGGTGACATCGCTGACCGAACGTCTCACGGCCGCCGAGCCGCCGACACCGCGGTCGGTGTCGGATGTGCTGCGCGGCACCATCGGTAAGCAGATCCGCACCACCGCGGATTTCGCGCGCCGTCGGCTCACCGGCGACTATCAGGTCGACGAATTCGGCTTCGATGAACATCTGCTCGAATCGTTGATCCTGCCCGCGCTGCGGCCGCTCTCGGATTATTGGTTTCGCGTGCAGGTCAATGGAATCGAGAATATTCCTGAGTCCGGCGGTGCGCTGATCGTCGCCAACCATGCTGGCACCATTCCGCTCGACGGGCTGATGTTGCAGTTGGCGATCCACGACCGGCATCCGAAGGAACGCGCGCTGCGTCTGCTGGCCGCCGATCTCGTCTTCGAGATGCCGGTGCTCGGCGGTCTCGCCCGCAAGGCCGGACACACCCTGGCCTGCCATCCGGATGCCGAAAGGCTTTTGCGCGCAGGCGAATTGACCGGTGTATTCCCGGAGGGCTTCAAGGGCGTCGGTAAGCAATTCACCGATCGCTACAAACTGCAGCGCTTCGGTCGCGGCGGATTCGTCGCGGCTGCGGTGCGCACGGGCACGCCGATCATCCCGTGCTCGATCGTCGGCTCGGAGGAGATCTATCCGAAGCTGGCCGATATCAAGCCGCTCGCCCGGCTGCTCAATCTGCCGTACTTCCCGGTGACGCCGCTGTTCCCGCATCTGGGTCCGCTCGGTGCGCTGCCGCTGCCGTCGAAGTGGTACATCGAATTCGGCGCGCCCATCGCGACCACCGGCTACGCAGCCGAAGACGCGGACGATCCGATGACCATGTTCGAGGTCACCGACCAGGTTCGCGAAACCATTCAGCAGACCCTCTACAAACTGCTCACCAAGCGCCGCAACCCGTTCACGGGCTAATGCTCGCGGCGTCGGGTGATCGCCGCGGCGACCGCGCCACCGGCGGCGCCGAGTGCCAGCGCCGTCGGTACGCCGATCTTGGCGGCCTTGCGTCCGGTGCGGAAATCACGGATCTCCCAGCCGCGATTCTTCGCCACCTCACGTAGATCCGAATCCGGATTGATCGCCACCGCGGTGCCGACCAGCGACAGCATCGGCACATCGTTGTGGCTGTCGGAATAGGCAGTACAACGCTTGAGGTTCAAGCCTTCTCGGATCGCCAGCGTGCGCACGGCATGCGCCTTGCCGAGTCCGTGCAGGATGTCGCCGACCAGTCGCCCGGTGAACTTTCCGTCGACGCTCTCGGCGACCGTGCCGAGCGCGCCGGTCAGTCCGAGCCGCTTCGCGATGACCTGTGCCAGCTCGACCGGGGTCGCGGTGACCAGCCACACCTGCTGCCCCGCGTCCAGGTGCATCTGCGCCAAAGCCCGTGTGCCAGGCCAGATCTTGTCGGCGATGATCTCGTCGTAGATCTCCTCGCCGAGGGCGGCCAGTTCGGCGGTCGGGCGGCCGGCGATGAACGCCAGCGCCTTCTCCCGGCCCGCGGCCATATCGGTGCTGTTCTCCTTGCCGGTGACCCGGAATTTCACCTGTTTCCAGGCGACATCCACCAGATCGGAGGTTTTGAAGTATTTGCGCGCGGCCAGGCCGCGGGCGAAATGCACGATCGACGCACCCTGCACCATGGTGTTGTCGACATCGAAGAACGCTGCCGCGGTCAGATCCCGCGGCACCTCGGGCCCGGCGGCCTCGACATCGGCTTCGGCGAGTTCGGATTCATGCAGTGACAACGCCGCCTCGGCACTGGCCTCACCGGCCAGATTGGCCCGCAGCTCTTCCTCGCTCGGGCCGAAGGGGCTGCGAGAGATGCGCGCGAGCTGGTCCTGCAGACCCTGGCCGAGCCGACCCTGATTCCACCGCACCGGAAACTCACCGAATCGTCCCGCGATGAAACCAGCCCTTGCCACCTTCGATCGTTCCGGCACCAGTACCTCCGCCCGTCGCGCGAACCACAACCACATTAGCTGGCCGCGGTGACAGTCGAGGCACTACCGCGCGCTCCGATCGGGGCGTTGGCGAGGGGATTTAATATCGGCCATGACCAATCCCACACATTCGGTGACGCTGCTGACGAGATCAGGCTGCGGGCTGTGTGTCACCGCGCTGGAGCAACTTCGGGCGATCTGCGCCGATTTCGATATCGAGCCGTCGACCGTCGATGTCGACGAAGCTGCCGGAACCGACCCTGGCCTGCGCGCAGAGTACGGCGACCGGCTTCCCGTCGTGCTTGTGGACGGCCGTGAGCACAGCTATTTCGATGTCGACGAGCCCCGATTGCGGGCCGACTTGACTCGCTGAAAGATTGCTGATCCGGCCCGATTCCGCCGCGCTGCTGGTCGCGGCGGAAAATGAGGCGAAATTCACCGACTTTGTGAAGGGCTGCACAAGCGGTTACGGTGGTGGCACGCGACCCGCATGCCGAGGCTGCGGAGCCACCGCGTAGTGAACCCAGCATTCCGAATACTTCGACCATGGCACCGGACCGCCCCGAGGTCGAACATGAACCGGACCTCGCCGGAGGCCGGAACGAGGAGCCGACGACGTGACAGAGCAGCATGAGACGCCGAGCGGCGTCTCCGGCAGGGCTCTGCAAAAGGACATCCCGCAGGCCACGGTGGCGCGGCTGGCCACGTATCTCCGGGTGCTCGCCATGTTGGCCGACGACGGTGTTGCCATCGTATCGAGTGAGGAACTGGCTGTCGCGGCGGGTGTCAATTCGGCCAAGTTGCGCAAGGACCTTTCCTTCCTCGGCCCCAACGGTGTTCGGGGTGTCGGCTATGACGTCGCCAAGTTGCGCACCAGGATCGAGGATGTGCTCGGGCTGTCGCAGGGACATCGGGTGGTACTGGTCGGCGCCGGGAATCTGGGCCGGGCCCTGGTGGGCTACGGCGGGTTCCGGCGACGCGGCTTCACCGTGGTCGGCATGTTCGACAGCCATCCCGAGGTGATCGGCAGGTCGGTCGCCGGTCTGGTGGTGCGCGATGTCGCCGACCTGGTCCCCGACGTCGAGGCGTTGAAGCCGACCATCGCGGTGCTCACCGTGCCGGACGACGCGGCACAGGACGTGTGCGATCTGCTGGTCGCCTCCGGGTTGCAGTCGATTCTGAGCTTTGCCCCGTGTGAGCTGACCGCACCGGAGACGGTGGAGGTGCGCCGGGTCGATCTGGCGGTCGAGTTGCAGATGCTGTCGTTCGAGACCGCACGCAATGCGCCGTCGCTGCCCGAGGTCGCGCACGCCGTCTCGTCCAGCCGCATCGCCCACCGCGCGCCCGCGCACACTGCTGCCGGACATCCGGCACTCAAGCACTCGACGACCTCGCATTCGGCAACGGAGCCATCCAGCAAGGGATCGGTGGTTACACCATGAGCATTCTTTTAGTCGGGATTTCGCATCGCAGCGCGCCCGTCTCGATTCTGGAGAAGGTCGCGATCACCGACGCGGACCGGCCGAAACTGATCGATCGAATGCTCACTTCCAGCCATGTGTCCGAGGCGATGATCGTCTCCACGTGCAACCGCGTCGAGGTCTACGCCGTTGTGGACGCCTTCCACGGCGGTCTCGCCGAGGTCGGTGAACTGCTGACCAAACATTCCGGACTGCCGCTGCCGGATCTGACCAAGCATGCCTACGTGCGCTACAGCGAGGCCGCCGCAGAACATCTGTTCGCGGTAGCCAGCGGCTTGGATTCGATGGTGGTCGGCGAGCAGCAGGTGCTCAGCCAGATCCGCGCCGCCTATGCCTCCGCCGATGCCCACCAGGCGGTCGGGCGGACCCTGCACGAACTCGCGCAGCACTCACTGCGTGTCGGCAAGCGGGTGCATTCGGAGACCGGTATCGACCGGGCCGGTGCGTCGGTGGTCTCGGTGGCCCTGGATCGGTCGCAGCAGGTGCTCGGCCCGCTCGCTGGACAGACCGCCGTTGTGCTCGGGGCCGGTGCGATGGGCGGACTCGCGGTGGCGCATCTGTCGCGGGCGGGGATCGGCCGCATCATCGTGGTGAATCGCACGCCGGCCCGCGCCAAGCGGCTGGCCGCGACCGCGCGCCGTCACGGTGTCGAGGCCGAGTCGATGGAATTGTCGCGGCTGACCGAGGCGATGGCGGCCGCGGATGTTGTCATCACCTGTACCGGCGCGGTCGGCGCGGTGGTGACGCTGGCCGATACCCATCGCGCACTCGCCGACCGTGAGCGCGCCAGCGCGGTGGAACGACCGTTGGTGTTCTGCGATCTCGGGCTGCCGCGCGATGTCGAACACGCCGTGGCCGGACTGCCCGGTGTCGCCGTCATCGACATCGAGACCCTGCAGCACGATCCGGCGGCCGGTGCGGCCGCCGACGATACCGCGGCCGCTCGCTCGATCGTCGCCGACGAACTCGCGAAATACCTTGCGGGCCAGCGCATGGCGGAGGTCACCCCGACCGTCGCCGCGCTGCGGCAGCGTGCGGCCGATGTGGTCGAGGCCGAATTGCTGCGCCTGGATTCCCGGCTGCCCGGACTGGCCGATCCGGAGCGTGACGAGGTGGCGCGCACAGTGCGCCGCGTGGTGGACAAGTTGCTGCATGCGCCGACGGTGCGGGTCAAGCAACTGGCCTCCACCCCGGGTGGCGATACCTACGCCGAGGCGCTGCGCGAACTGTTCGAGCTCAAACCCGGTGCGGCGCAAGCGGTCGCGACTCCGATGGAGATCAGTCCGATCGGCGACGAGCACACCGCGATTCGTTTCGTCGGCGATGGCGAGATCGCACTGGCCGACGACTTCACCGCCGGACACCGCGGCGACGAACAAGGGCAGACGGCATGACAGTTGTGCATGAAGAGGAAAACGTGACCGCAGGCAACATTCGCGTGCCGTGGCGGATCGGCACCAGGGGCAGTTTGCTCGCGCTCACCCAGGCGGGCACCGTCCGCGACACCCTGATCGCGGCCGGACACGATGCGGAGTTGGTGGTCGTCAAGACCGCGGGCGATCTGTCCTCGAAACCGGTGCAGCAGCTCGGTGTCGGCGTCTTCACGTCGGCACTGCGCGACGAACTGGCCGCCGGGAATATCGATATAGCGGTGCATTCGTATAAAGACCTGCCGACCGCACAGGATCCACGGTTCACCATCGCCGCCATCCCGCCCCGCGAGGATCCGCGCGACGCACTGGTGGCGCGCGACGGACTGGTGCTCGGTGAGCTGCCCGCCGGTGCGAAGGTCGGCACCTCGGCGCCGCGCCGCGCGGCCCAATTGCGCGCGCTCGGGCTCGGTCTGGAGATCGTCCCGCTGCGCGGCAATCTCGACTCCCGGCTGCGCAAGGTCAGCGCGGGGGAGTTGGACGCGATCGTGGTGGCCAGGGCCGGACTGGCCAGAATCGGTCGGCTCGACGCGATCACCGAGGCGTTGGAGCCGGTGCAGATGTTGCCCGCGCCCGCGCAGGGCGCGTTGGCGGTCGAATGCCGCAGCGATGACTCCGAAATGATCAAGATGCTGACCGAATTCGACGACGCCGCGACCCGCGCGTCCGTCCTTGCCGAACGGTCGCTGCTGGCCGAACTGGAGGCCGGTTGCACCGCGCCGATCGGCGCGATCGCCGAGATCGTCGAATCACTCGACGATGACGGCAGAATTGTCGACGAACTCTCGCTGCGCGGTTGTGCGGCGGCCGTCGACGGTTCCGATGTACTGCGAGCATCCGTGGTCGGCGCGCCCGAGCGCGCAGCGGAGCTCGGCCGCGAGTTGGCCCGGGAACTGCTCGATCTGGGCGCCCGTGAACTGCTCAGCACACCGGAATCAGCGGTTAACCCGCCCGCCACTGACTTTTCCAATTCCAGCCCAATGGAGAACAACCAATGAGCGAGCGCAGCGAGCGAATCAACAGCACAGCGCCTCTGGCGATGGCCGTGCCGAGCGCTAGCGAGGTGCGGGCATGAGCCGAGCATCCAAGAAGCATCCAGGTCGGATCCTGTTCGTCGGGTCCGGGCCCGGCGACGCGGCACTGCTGACAGTGCGCGCGCGCGAGGTGCTGGAGCGGGCGACATTGGCATTCACCGATCCCGATGTCGACAAGGGCGTACTCGCCCTGATCGGTATCGCGGTCGAGCCGGGCGAGGATGGTGAACATCCGGTGGACGTGCGCCCCGCGCTCGGAGACCCCACCGAGGTGGCCAAGACGCTGATTGCCGAGGCCCGCGCCGGGCACGATGTGGTCCGGGTGGTCGCGGGTGATCCGCTGACCACCGATTCGGTGATCGCCGAGGTCAATGCGGTGACGCGCTCGCATATGGTCTTCGAGGTGCTGCCGGGGCTGCCCAACGGTTCCGCGGTGCCGAGTTTCGCCGGTATCGCGCTCGGCTCCGGACACACCGAGGCCGATGTGCGTGGTGAGGTCGACTGGGCCGCACTGGCCGCCGCACCTGGCCCGCTGGTGTTGTCGGCGACCTCGGGTCATCTCGCCGAGACCGCGAGTGCGCTGGTCGAGCACGGTATGGCGCCGCAGACGCCGGTCGCGGTGACGGTGCGCGGCACCACCCGACAGCAGCGCACCATCGAGGCCACCCTGGCCACGCTCAACAGCGCCGCCTCCGAATTGGTCGGCCCGCTGGTGGTGACCATCGGCAAGGTGGTCGCGCAGCGGTCGAAGATGTCGTGGTGGGAATCGCGGGCGTTGTACGGCTGGACCGTGCTGGTGCCGCGCACCAAGGAGCAGGCATCCGAGATGAGCGAGCGGCTGGTCACCCACGGCGCCATTCCGATGGAGGTGCCGACCATCGCGGTCGAGCCGCCGCGCAGTCCGGCGCAGATGGAGCGCGCGGTCAAGGGCCTGGTCGACGGCCGCTACCAGTGGGTGGTGTTCACCTCTACCAACGCGGTGCGCGCGGTATGGGAGAAGTTCGCCGAATTCGGTCTGGACGCACGGGCCTTCTCCGGTGTGAAGATCGCCTGTGTCGGCGAGGCCACTGCGGATAAGGTGCGCTCGTTCGGCATCAACCCGGAGCTGGTGCCGAGCGGTGAACAGTCCTCCGAGGGGCTGCTCGCCGACTTCCCGCCCTACGACGATGTTTTCGACCCGGTGAACCGAGTCCTGTTGCCGCGCGCCGACATTGCCACCGAAACCTTGGCCGAGGGTCTGCGCGACCGCGGCTGGGAAATCGACGACGTGACGGCCTACCGCACGGTGCGCGCCTCGCCGCCGCCGGCCGAGACCCGCGAGATGATCAAGACCGGCGGCTTCGACGCGGTCCTGTTCACCTCGTCCTCCACGGTCCGCAATCTGGTCGGTATCGCGGGTAAGCCGCACGCGCGCACCATCGTTGCGTGCATCGGCCCGAAGACCGCCGAGACGGCCATCGAATTCGGCCTGCGCGTGGATGTGCAGCCGGAGGTCGCCCAGGTCGGTCCGCTGGTCGAGGCATTGGCCGAGCATGCGGCTCGCCTGCGCGCCGAGGGGTTGCTGCCCCCGCCACGCAAGAAGAGCCGCCGCAGCCGCTAGATATCCGTGGCCTACCCGGTTGGGCGGCGAGGGCTGTTCCGAGCGACCTGCAAGCAGTCACTCGCGTCGGCCCCTCGCCGCACAACCGGAGCCGCCGCAACCGTCGAACTCCGTTGATCAGCGGCTGTAGCGCATCAGTGTCCGCACCAAGCGACAGGTGGTATCGGACGGCGGTCGGATATCGATGAGTTCAGCTGTGCGCCGGATCCTTTCGTTAGTGGCCTGGCTCGGCAGGTGAATCCCGGAGTCCAGCAGGGCGATGGTCAGACGCATCGCCTTGAGTCGCCGATTATGTGAGATGTACCACTTACGCGGCCGCCCGGCGGGCAGCGGCCGCTTCTGCAGCGGAACATAGGGACGATCGATAATCTTCGACTCAGGTGCGGTTTTGGGCACGGTGGCGTCCTCCCATCGCAATCGGGAACCTGGCGCGATTCCCTCGAACACTCTTTCGATTTTACTCCTGCCCACCGACAAAAACACTCGCTCACAAGGGCTTTCGGCTGTGTCTGATGTGCAGCGCATGCGGCGCGGCGTGTTCGCGGCCCCCTTCTGTCTCGCGACTGACCCTTTCGAGCGACCTGCAAGCAGTCGCTAGCGGCGCGGCCGAGACTCGCGACTTCGTCGCATGCGCTTCGGCCACTCGGCCGCGAGACGGGCCGCGAACGTCGCTCGTAAGACTCGCTCCGTGGTGGCTGAGTAATCGCCGAAGCTCGCGGTACCGCCGCATCATCTTTCGGATGGTGCGGGCGGTTTCACGCACCCGCCGCTTGTGACGCGCATTCGGGCCGGGCGTATCGTGCGGTTCATGACCGGATTGGACCGCCCGCGGCGGTTGCGCCGTACTCCCGCCCTGCGTCGTCTCGTGGCCGAAACAACTCTCGAGCCACGGCAACTGGTGCTGCCGATGTTCGTCGCCGACGGACTGGAGGAGCCGCGCGAGATCGGCTCCATGCCGGGCGTGCTACAGCATTCGATGGATTCGCTGCGCAAGGCGGCGGTCGACGCGGTCACCGCGGGGGTGGGCGGGCTCATGCTCTTCGGCGTGCCGCTGCCCGAGGACAAGGACGCCACCGGCAGTAAGGCCAGCGATCCCGACGGCATTCTCAACCGGGGTCTGCGCGCGCTCGCGGACGAGGTCGGCGATTCGACGGTGGTCATGGCCGATACCTGTCTGGACGAATTCACCGATCACGGGCATTGCGGCGTGCTGTCGGCGGACGGTGCCGTCGATAACGACGCCACGCTGCACCGCTACGTGGATATGGCGCTCGCCCAGGCCGAAGCCGGTGCGGGTCTGCTCGGTACCAGCGGCATGATGGACGGCCAGGTCGGTGCGATCCGCCGCGGCCTGGACGCGGTCGGGCGCACCGATACCGGCATCCTCGCCTACGCGGCGAAGTACGCTTCGGCGTTCTACGGTCCGTTCCGTGAGGCGGTCGCCTCCACACTGGAAGGGGATCGGCGCAGCTACCAGCAGGATCCGGCGAACCGCCGCGAGGCGATCCGGGAATTGCAACTGGATCTGGCCGAGGGCGCGGACATCGTGATGGTCAAGCCCGCGATGTCGTATCTGGACATTCTGCGCGATGTCGCCGACCATTCGACGGTGCCGGTGGCCGCGTATCAGATCTCGGGCGAATACGCGATGATCACTGCCGCCGCTGAGCGCGGCTGGATCGACCGCCGTGCCGCCATCCTGGAATCGCTGATCGGCATTCGCCGGGCCGGCGCGGATATGGTGCTCACCTACTGGGCGACCGAGGCCGCGCACTGGTTGTCGTGACGAATCCGCTCAGACCCGAGGCGCCGGGGTCGGCGTCCGGCAATCCGAAGTCGTTCGAGTCCGAGTCGTCGAGCCCGGAATCGGCCATCACACAGTCATCCGACCCCGAGCCGGGCGGTCCGAATTCTCCGGATCGCGAGTCGGGTGGGGCGGAGTCGCACGGTTCCGTGTCATTTCCAGACGGCGTGCATCCGACCGAGTCGTATCCACCTGAGCCGCAGGGTGCTGAGTCGGCTGTTGGGTCACCGGGTGCCGAGGTGCCCGGGATGTCGGATTCGAATCCGCCGGGCACGGGTCCTACCGGCGCACATCCGCCTGGGTCGCTTTCGCTCGATGTGCATCCGCAGGGTGTGCATCCGCCTGGCGCGCTTTCGTCCGGACCGTATCCGCAGGGTGCGATTCCGCCGGGAACGTATGCACCGGGGCCGTATCCACCGGGGGTGTATCTGCCGGGGCCGGACCCGCGCGGGCCGGTCGTCGGCCCGCCACCGCGGCCGGAACCACCCGAGGATATTCGGACGGCGCGGCAATTGTGGTGGGGCGTAATCGGATTCGGCATTGTGCAGATGATCGGGTCGGTTGTCGCGGCGTTTCGGCAGCGCCAGGATTTCGCGCAGAAGATGTACGACCAGGCGCATGTCAGCGATCCGAATTTCACGATGGCCAATGCGGAGCTGATGGTCTCGTTGGCCTTTGTGATCGCTGTGGTGATCGGGTTGGCGCTGGCCGCATTCGCTGTGCTGTTCGTGCATCAGTTGGTGCGCGGAAAGCTGTGGGCACGCACGCTTTTGACCGCCGTGGGCGTCTGGCTGGTGCTGGTCGCGGTCGGTACCCTGTTCGCGCTGGAAGCGGTGACCGGGGCGGCCTCGCTGGTGGCCGGTGCTGCGGCGATCGTGCAGGGCGTGCTGGCGGCGGGTGCGGTGTATCTGAGTCACCGTCCGGACTCGACCGCATACTTCCAGGTGAATCGAAGGTGAGCGGCCGTCCGCGAGTTTGTCAAGAAATCGGCAACATGTATCGTGAGGGTTGTCACGGAGGACATGGGAACCAGAAGTCGTTTGTTACACGTTGTCTTACGCTTGGTAAGTACGTCGACCAGATGGTTCCGGGAGATCGGAGGCATCGATGCGAGTGGTGATCCAACAGCCGCAGAGCATTCGACGAGATCTGCTCGTCCTGAGCTTGCTGATCCTGTTCGCATTGATCACCGTCGCGCTGCTGATACTGCCCGGCGCGGTCAGCTGATCCCGGGCCGGATATCGATTCCCGTCGCCCTGCGCGGCGCGACCGGGAGCACGGTGTGACGGCTTCCGGGGATGACGTGACCATCTTGTTCGCCGAACCGGGCGCGCGCTGGCGCTCGGTGGCCTACGGGCCGCTGTTGTGTCTGGTCGTGCTGAATCTGGAATTGGTGACCGCTGCCCAGGTGCACTGGTTCGCCCTTGTTTTCTGTGCCGCGCTCATCGCGGGTTTCGTTGTGCTGCAGGTGATCGCGGGGCAACGGCATGTGAGCGTCGAGTTGACCCCAGCCACGCTGCGTGAAGGCACCGAGACCCTGCCGCTGGCGGCGATCGATGCGGTGCTGCCCGAGCGGGACGAGGGCTCCTGGGATGATGAGGATTGGGAATCGGCGCGTTCGCTCGGCGAATTGAGCGGGATACCACGCCGACGCACCGGCATCGGGCTGCGGCTCGTTGGTGGTGACACGGTGCAGGCGTGGGCGAAGGATCACCGCAGACTGCGGGCCGCACTCACCGAAGCACTCGGCGGGACCGATGCCGACCCGCCCACGCGGACCGAGGAAACCGAAGACAGCGAGAAGGGAGCGGATCGTTGAAACGCTTGATCGCGCTCGGCGACCGGATGCTGACGGCATTGGTCGAGTTCACCCTCGCGCTCGGCTGCGCGGTTCTCGCGGTGGTGAGCTGGCGCACCGGGTTGATCACCACTACCTCCGCGCCGTCGGGTGACGTGCCCGGCTTCGACGCCACCCGCTACAGCGCTCCGTGGTTGGTGCTGGCCGCCGTCCTGGTCACGGTGTCCGGTGTGCTCGCCATCGATGCCGTCGCGCGCACGGTGCGTGCCGCGCGGGCGCGCTGACCAGAGACAGCCCTGCGCATCGGCCGCGACCGCACAACCGGGCAGGTGCCGCGGCCGTGCGGTGCAATGGTCCGCATTCGGTGAATGCTGTTGTGGCCGTTATGCTTTCGGCCAGCATCCGAATTGTGTCAACTGGGAGAAATGCTTGTGATTCGTTTTGCCGGGAAAGTGTGCGCGGCGGTCATCGGGGCGGCCGTGATCGGTGCGGCGCCCGCATGGGCCGCGCCGGGACTGCCGTTGGAGCCCGCCGCTCAGACCGACACTTCGGCTGGGGTGGCCCAGCCCGCGCCGATCTTCGTGCCTGATTCGGGTTCGGCAAGTGTGTACAACAACTTCATGTGCCAGTTGCACACCGTCTCGGCCTCGGCGCCGTGCATGTACGCCTGAATCGAACCACCCTGCCGGCTGCCAGCCGCTAGCTCCAGTTCTGATAGACGTCCAGCACGCGGCCGTTCCTGGTGCCCGGCGCGTTGAGGTACAGCGTGACGGTGCCGTCCGGATGGTCGGCTGCCTCCATGATGACCTGGCGCAATGAGGCGTGCACACCGCCGTTCTCGTCGCGGTGGATCTCGGTATCGCCTTTGAGTCCGGCACCGATCCGGTTGAGCGGTACCACCATGGTCACCAATGCGGGCAGCGGTCCGTCGCCGAGGGCTGTGGTCTCCGCGTGATCCAGATGTAGCCCGACCCGGTCGGGCTGGCTGAGCGGATCCGCGGCGGCCGCTGTCCCGGTGCCGAAGGTGACGGCGGCCGCGAGCGCGGCAATGATCGTGGCACTGATGACGGTAAACCGCATTGGATCCTCCCGCTGGGTTGGATGGTGCGACGACGCACCGACATTACGCACCAGCAATCGGTCAGCGATCGATATCGGCCGCAACCATGATCGGCGTGTTGCGCCGGTTCGCGCGACCGAGCTGCGGTCTGCGTCACTCGACTACACCCTGTCGTCGACTCCTTCCAATAGGGCTGAGACACTGGATGTCGTGAGTTCTTCTCCGCGCGTGACCAGGGCATCGGTGCCGGTCTCGGCTCAGCTCTTCGACCGGGCCGCCTCCGTGATTCCGGGCGGTGTGAATTCGCCGGTGCGGGCTTTCAAGTCCGTCGGCGGTACACCGCGATTCATCGCATCGGCCAGGGGCTACACACTCATCGATGTCGATGGCAACGAATACGTCGACCTGGTGTGTTCCTGGGGTCCGATGATTCTCGGCCACGCGCATCCCGCGGTGGTCGAGGCGGTGCAGCGCGCGGCCGTCGGCGGACTATCGTTCGGCGCGCCGACCGAGGCCGAGATCGAACTCGCCGAGCTGATCGCCGAACGGGTGGCGCCGGTGGACCGGGTCCGCTTGGTCAACTCCGGCACCGAAGCCACCATGAGCGCGGTCCGGTTGGCACGCGGCTACACCGGTCGCGCCAAGATCATCAAATTCTCGGGTTGCTACCACGGCCATGTGGACGCACTGCTCGCCGATGCCGGATCGGGTGTCGCGACGCTCGGCCTGCCGACCTCGCCGGGCGTTACCGGCGCGCAAGCGGGCGACACCATCGTGCTGCCGTACAACGACATCGACGCCGTTGCCGCCGCCTTCGCCGCGCATCCGGGTGAAATCGCGTGCGTTATCACCGAGGCAGCCGCGGGCAATATGGGTGCCGTCGCACCGCTGCCCGGTTTCAACGAAGGCCTGCGAAAGCTGACCGCCGCGGACGGTGCGCTGCTGATCATGGACGAGGTGATGACCGGATTCCGGGTGAGCCGGTCCGGCTGGTTCGGTCGCGACGGTGTCGCCGGTGACCTCTACACCTTCGGCAAGGTGATGAGCGGTGGACTGCCCGCCGCCGCATTCGGCGGGCGCGCCGAGATCATGAATCACCTTGCGCCGCTTGGTCCGGTGTATCAGGCGGGCACCCTGTCCGGAAACCCGGTCGCCGTCGCCGCTGGGCTCGCCTCGCTGCGGGCGGCCGATGAGGCGGTGTACGCCGCACTCGATCACAATGCCGAGCGACTGGGTGGTTTGTTCACCGAGGCGCTCGCAGCGGCGGGGGTCGAGCATCAGGTCCAGTTCGCGGGCAATATGGTGAGCGTGTTCTTCGCCGACCGTCCGGTCACCGACTACGCCGCCGCCAAAGCCAGCCAGACCTGGCGCTTTCCCGCTTTCTTCCACGCACTGCTCGACGGCGGTGTGTACGCGCCGCCGAGCGCGTTCGAGGCATGGTTCGTCTCCGCGGCGCTCGACGAGGACGCATTCGACCGTATCGCCGCCGCCCTGCCCGCCGCCGCACATGCGGCCGCGGCAGCCACCCCCGAAGGATCCCGCGCGTGAGTTCCGACCAGCCAGATTCAGAAGTGCGCGAACTACCAGATACCTCCGCTGACGAGTTCGAAATCGTCGATCGGTCCGATGCCTCGAATGCCGACGAGACGGTGGAGCCCGTCGCTGCGGCTGCCCCGCGTACTTCCGGCATCGTCATCGGCCCGCGCGGCGACGAGTCGGTCGATGCGGCGGCGCACGACACCGTCGAGACCATTGTGCATGTGCTGCGACACGGCGAGGTGCACAACCCGAAGGGCATTCTCTACGGTCGCCTGCCCGGATTCAGCCTCTCGGTGACCGGTCGCGCGCAGGCCGGTGCGGTCGCACGGTCGCTGGCCGATCACGATGTCGCGCTGGTCATCGCCTCGCCGCTACAGCGGGCGCAGGAGACCGCGGATCCGATCGCGCGCCAGCACGGGCTGCTCGTGCGCACCGACGAGAACCTGATCGAGGCCGGCAATACCTTCGAGGGCCTGCGGGTTTCGGTCGGCGACGGTGCGCTGCGTAAGCCGAGGCACTGGTGGAAGCTGCGCGATCCGTTCACCCCGTCCTGGGGCGAGCCGTATCTGCAGATCGCGCACCGCATGCTGGCCGCGGTCAATAAGGCCAGGGTCGAGGCGGCCGGACACGAGGCGGTGCTGGTATCGCATCAGCTGCCGGTCTGGACGCTGCGGCGGTTTCTGCAGGGCCAGCGGCTCTGGCACGATCCGCGGCACCGGCAGTGCTCGCTCGCCTCGCTGACCTCACTGGTCTACCAGGGCGACACCCTCGTCGACATCGTATACTCCGAGCCCGCGGGTGGTTCGGATCCCACGGTGCACGGCGCATGAGAACTTCTTCCCGGCCGTCGGCCCGGCGTTTCGCGCTGGTCCTCTTCGCGTGCGTGGCCCTGGTGGCCGCGCTCGCGGGGTGTTCGACCGGGAAGGATGCGGTGGCCTCCGGCGGTACGTTCGAATTCGTCTCGCCCGGTGGCAAAACCGATATTTTCTACGATCCGCCCGCCGCGCGTGGCACCATCGGCGAGCTCGCCGGGCCGGATCTGATGACCTCGGGCAAGACGACCTCGGTCGCCGATTTTCCGGACAAGGTCATCGTGCTCAATCTGTGGGGGCAGTGGTGCGGGCCGTGCCGCGCCGAGGCGCCCGCGCTCGAAAAGGTCTACGAGGCAACCAAGGACAGGGGCGTCGTCTTTCTCGGCATCAATGTCCGTGATTTCCAGCAGGACAAGGCGCAGGACTTCGTCATCGACAACAAGGTCGGTTATCCGTCCGTCTACGACCCGTCCATGCGCACCCTGCTCGCGCTCGGCGGCAACTTCCCGACCAGTGTCATTCCCACCACGCTGGTGCTGGATCGGCAACATCGGGTCGCCGCTGTCTTCCTCCGGTCGCTCTTGGCGGAAGACCTCCAACCAATCGTCGAACGCATTGCCGCGGAAGGGTCGCAGTGATACCACGCAAGCCGTTCGGCCCATGCCGTAATGACGTCCCGCTCAATAGCGAGCGGTAGGAAGGTGCCATCGTGAATCGCGATCGCCGTACTCGTAGCCCGCGTGCCTGTCGCCCGCGGCAGGCCGCCCGTCTCGTTCGCGGTGTCTGGACGGTCGATGACCGGTGGGTCGGCGTCGCCGCGGTACCGCGCAGCGCCGCAGCCGATTCCATGATGGACTTCGCTCCCCCCGCGACGAATACTGCTGCTGCGCCGGTGCCCGAGCGCGCCGATCGACCCCCGCTGGAGTCCGACTGATGGTGTTTGCCGCAGTAGGTGATTCGTTCCAGCAGACGGCGGCGACGGGGCCGTTGTTATTGGCGCTCGGCGCATGCGTACTGGCCGGACTGGTCTCGTTCGCCTCGCCGTGCGTGGTGCCGCTGGTGCCGGGTTACCTGTCCTATCTCGCCGGGCTGGTCGGTGCCGAGGCGCCGCCCGCTACCGCGGCGCAGGCCGAGAGCCTCGGCGGCACCGTGGTTTCGGTCGATCGGGCTGCGGCACGTACGGGGCGGATCCGAGTGGCCGGCGCGGCCGGTTTGTTCGTCGCGGGCTTCACCGTGGTGTTCGTGCTCGCCACCGCAACGGTTTTCGGCGTCATCCAGACCCTGAACGTGAATCGTGAACTGCTGCAACGAGTTGGCGGTGTCATCACCATCCTGATGGGTTTGGTGTTCATCGGCCTGGTCCCCGCGTTGCAGCGCGATACGCGAATGGAGCCGCGCAGGCTCACCAGTATTCTGGGCGCTCCGCTGCTCGGCGCGGTCTTCGCGCTCGGCTGGACACCGTGCCTCGGGCCAACGCTGTCCGGGGTGATGGCGGTTTCGGCCGGCACCGAGGGCACCACGGCCGTGCGCGGCGTCGCGCTGATCGTCGCCTACTGCCTCGGCCTCGGACTGCCGTTCGTGATCCTGGCCTTCGGTTCGGCGAGTGCGTTGCGCGGCGTCGGTTGGCTGCGGCGCAATTCGCGCACCATTCAGATCATCGGGGGCATATTGCTCGTCGCGGTCGGGATCGCGCTGGTCACGGGGGCGTGGGACCAGTTCGTCGCCTGGGTGCGCGATGCGTTCGTTTCCGAGGTGACACTGCCGATATGACCGTGCTCGACAGACCCGAGGCGCCGGTGACGCGGCCGAAGCAGTCCCCGGTCGGGCGTGCCTGGGCGCTCGTGCGCAATGCCTGGCGCGGCCTGACCAGCATGCGCACCGCGCTGGTACTGCTGTTCCTGCTGGCCCTGGGTGCGATTCCAGGTGCGTTGCTGCCGCAGCGAAATCTCAATGAGGGCAAGGTCGAGCAGTACATTGCCGACCGCCCGACACTCGGACCGTGGATGGACCGGTTCCAGCTGTTCGACGTGTTCTCCAGCTTCTGGTTCACGGCAATCTATGCGCTGCTTTTCATTTCGCTCGTCGGCTGCATTCTGCCGCGCTGCCTGGATCATTATCGCGCGTTGCGCACGCCGCCGGTTCGGGTGCCGCGCAATCTGTCTCGACTGCCGCACCACCACTGCGAGACCGTCGACGGCACACCGGACTCCGTGCTCGAATATGCGCGGAAAGAACTGCGCGGCTGGCGAACCGAGGTGCGCGACGGTACTCGCGAAGGCGAGATCACGCTCTCCGCGGAGAAGGGCTACACCCGCGAGCTCGGCAACCTTGTCTTCCACCTGGCTTTGGTCGCGCTGCTCGCCGCTATCGCGGTCGGCAAGTTCTTCGGTTACGAGGGCAGCGTCATCGTCATCGCGAACAACGGTCCCGGCTTCTGCACGACCTCGCCCGCGGTCTTCGACTCGTTCAAGGCGGGCAACGTCAACGACGGCACCGGTATGGCGCCATTGTGCGTGCGGGTCAAGGACTTCAAGGCCGACTACCTGCAGAACGGCCAGGCCGAGATGTTCACCTCGAATATCGAATATCAGGCCGGCGGCGATCTGCACAGCGATACCTGGCGCGATGCGCAGATCCAGGTGAACCATCCGCTGCGGGTCGCGGGGGACCGGTTGTACCTGCAGGGCCACGGTTACGCACCGACGTTCACGGTGACCTTCCCGAACGGGCAGACCCGCACCGAGACCGTCCAATGGCGGCCTGATAATGCGCAGACCTTCCTGTCCAGCGGTGTGCTGCGGATCGATCCGCCCGGCGGCATGTACGCGACCGACGAAGAGCGCCGCAAGAACCAGATCGCCATCGAGGGCTTGTTCGCGCCGACCGCGCTGCTGCACGGCAGCCTGCTGACCTCCTCGTTCCCGAGCATGAACGATCCGGCCGTCGCGGTGGACGTCTATCGCGGAGATACCGGCCTCGATACCGGTAAGCCGCAGTCGCTGTTCGCGCTGGATCCCGAGCAGGTCAAGCAGGGGCGACTGACCAAGGAGGCCAGGGTCAACCTGCGTCCCGGCGAGTCGACGACGCTGCCCAATGGCACCAAGGTCACCTTCGACGGCGCGCAGGAATTCGTGAATCTGCAGGTATCGCACGATCCGGCGCAGCAGTGGGTGCTGGTGAGCGCACTGGCCATGATGGCCGGGTTGCTGGTGTCGCTGCTGGTGAAGCGGCGGCGCATCTGGATCCGCGCCTATCCGGCCGATGACGAAGCGGGTATCGTCGACAAACGACGCACCGTAGTAGAGATGGGCGGGCTCGCCAGAACCGATCAGGCGGGCTGGGGCGGCGAATTCGATCGCCTGCGCAAGCGCCTGCTCGATGACCAATCCGCCACGGGAGAGTGACCATGCCGATCGACGAGACCATCGCCCAGTACAGCGATCTCGCCTTCAAATCGGCGATCGTCGTGTACGTGCTGGTGCTGGTGCTGCTGATCGTGCAGTACGCGGCGGCGCGGACGCAGCAGGTCGTCGCGCGTGAACTGGTAACCGTCGGCGGCGGTTCCGATCGTCCCGCCGGGCCCGGCCGGGTCGAGACGCCGCAGGCCAGGCCGTTGTCCGAACGCGCGGGCAATATGGCTTTCTCGGTGTTGTTCGTCGCCGTCGCCCTGCACGTGACCTCGATCGTGTTGCGCGGCTTCGCAACCCACCGCTTCCCGCTCGGTAACATGTATGAATTCGTCACCATGGCGACCGCCGCGGCCGCCGTCGTCGGCATAGTGTTCCTGCGTGAGCAGCGCTATCGTTCGATGTGGGTCTTCCTGCTCGTACCGATCCTCATCCTGTTGTTCCTGGCCGGCACCGTGCTCTACGCCGACGCGGCACCCGTTGTGCCCGCACTGAAGTCGTTCTGGCTGCCCGTGCACGTCACCATCGTCAGCATCGGCAGCGGCGTCTTCCTGGTCTCCGGCATAGCCAGCCTGCTGTTCCTCTACCGCCTGCGTCAGCCCGAAGGCGCCGAATCCGGCAATATCCTCGGCGTCATCGCCCGCCGCCTCCCCGACGCCCGCACTCTCGACCGCCTCGCCTACAAAACCACCATCATCGGTTTTCCCCTCTTCGGCGCCGGCGTAATCCTGGGCGCCATCTGGGCCGAAGCCGCCTGGGGCCGCTTCTGGGGCTGGGACCCCAAGGAAACTTGCTCCTTCATCGCCTGGGTCCTCTACGCCGCCTACCTCCACGCCCGCGCGACATCGGGTTGGCGCGACACCAAGGCCGCTTACATCAATATCGCCGGTTTCGTCGCGATGCTGTTCAACTTGTTCATCATCAACATCGTCATCAGCGGGTTGCACTCGTACGCCGGGCTGAACTAAAGGGCGTTAGCTGCGCTGATCACTCCGTTGCGAGCAGCGACGCGCGGTAGCGCCGGAGGTCTTCCAGCCATTGCCGTTGCCGAACACCTTCACCAGCGGTGAAGTCGACATCTGCGGTCCACGGGCCAGCCGTTTCGCCAGATGCGCAGACCGACGAACAGCCGAGCAGAATTGCGACGCGTAGATGCGGGATGCCGTGGTGACCACCGCACGCTGATCGTTCTATCGGCAACGTGTAGGCCCAGGCATTTCCGTTGTGGCCCAACGCCTACAACCGGTAGACGCAGACTACGAATTGGCGTTGGTGGTAGACGATTCCGCGGTCGCTGGAGGAGCAGACGTTGACGTTCGTGGTGTTCTGTTTGATGTCGATGACGCGGATCGCGTCGGGGACGCCCTTGGTGTCGCAATCGAGGCGCTTGGGGTTGTCCTTGTTCGGATCCATGCAGCCGCCGATTACCCAGTCGATGTCCAGGCAGAGGGCAGCGCGGTTGATGCCGCGCAGGGTGTCGTCGAGTGTGCGGTCGGCGTCGCCGGGGCAGGCGGCGTTATCGGGCGCCTTATCGATGACCTTGTAGCCAGAAGTGGCGCTGCCGCAGGCGGTCTTGCCGAGGGTGGGGTTGTCGCCGCTGCCGCCGATCTCGACGCAGTCACCGACGTCCACCTTCAGGCCGCCCGCGATCTTGTCGAAGGTGCTGCGGATGGCAGAGGTGGTCGGTGGGGCCTCGGGGGTGGTCAGCGGCAGCTCGGGGAACGCCGGTTCCGCCGCCGTGGTCGGTGTGACGTCGTTCTGGGCAGCGGGCGATGGGCTGCTCATGGTGGACTTGTTGTTGCTCATCGACATCGCGGCGACCGCCACGACGGCTGCGGCCAGCGCGGTTACAGCTATGAAGACCGTCAAGGTGAGACCCGCACGGACACGTTGACGCGACACCTGTGACGTCCTCCAGGGCTGTTCGAACTCGCACGCCGAGATCCGAAGTTGAAAATTGGATAGCGAGAAATCACGTCATGCCTACACCATCCGATGCGGTGCGTCGAGTCATCCCATTCTTGGGGACAGCAAAATACATGTGTGAAACGATCATGGGTCGAATATTTGGATAACAATCAAATAACGATACCTCCCGGATGTTTCCCAAATATCGTGCAGGGCAACAAGCTACGTGGCGCTAGACGCGTCAACCGGCTACCTGGGCCGGTGCTTGTCAGAAGGAAACTTTGATGAAGTTCGGCACGTTCGCCGTCACCCTCGTGTCCATCGCCGCCGTGGGAATCGCGGCCGGAACCGCGAATGCGAAGCCAACGGAAGTTGCCAAAGAGGTGTCGGCCTCCGGCGTCGAGCAGGGAATCGGTTACCGCACAGTGGCTTCCGACACCCCGGATGCGCACCGGGTGCTCACCACTGTCGTCGACAGTGGCAAGTTCGAACTCGCCGACAACGGCACCAAGGTCGAGCTCAAGTCGGACGCCGGTGCCGTCGTCGCGGAAGTCCCCTTGACCTACCAGCTCTCCGGCACCCATGTCGCGGTCGACCAGACGATTTCCGATGACGGCCGAACCCTCGCTCTCACACCGAAATTGACCGCCAAGAACATCGGCGAGATGCAGCCGGTCAACTCCATGGCCCGCCTGACCGACGAAATCAACAAGAACATTATCGGCGTGGTCCTCGGCGGCGCACTCGGCCTCATCATCGGCGCTATCGTCGGCGTCTTCTTCTTCAGCCTCATCACCGGCCCGATCGGCGCTGTTATCGGCGCGATGGCCGGTGGCTCCATCATGGGCGGGCAGTCCTTCATGGACGCGTTGATGGCCGTCATCAACGGCGAGCCGTGATCGTTCGAGCTGCCGAACATACGTCGAGAAGCATGACGGCGGCCTCCGATCATTTGCGAGACTGGCGTCAGCGGTAGCAACCGGTCGCGGAGGCTTCCCCACGGCACGATTCAGCGTCGGCGCAGCAAAATAGACCGCGCGGTCAATATGGTTGCACGACTGAGAGATTCGCGTCCGGCTGCCGGAAAGCCCGGCGAACCGGGCGCAACTCACTCAGCGTTCGGCGGATCCGTCACCGTCACGATGCTGGCGCGAAATACGCCAGAGGAATTCGGGGTCGTCGTCGGGCCCTTTGATGCGCTTGCGCTGCGGCGAACGCGTGGGCGGTCCGGCGGTCTTCTCGGGGCCGAACGCCTTCCAGCACAACACCGCGACTGCAACTACCGCGATGAGTGCCAACAGGTACGTCACGTCGCTCACCTCCTGCTAACGAGGGTAGTCGCGTGCGTAGCCTTCGAACACCGCAGAAACGAAATTGGTGGGTGCGGGCCCCTGGACAGCGAGACTCGGCTCACAGCTTTGGGCCCGCGAACCATGATCAGCGTGCGGTCGCCTCGGTGGTCAGCGACTTGAGCAGCTGGAGTACTTCGGATTCGCGGAACCGGCGGTGCCCGCCCGGTGTGCGCAGCGACCCAAGGCGCCCGGCGTGGGCCCAGCGGGTGACGGTCTTCGGGTCGACGTGGAACATGGCGGCAACTTGGCCTGGGGTCAGCAGAGTGTCCTGGCCGCCGACGGTGATCGCAGTCATAGCAAACCTCTCCGTTCTCGACAGTTCCCTCATCAGATGGCGCCATCGTCGCACTGCAACCCCTAGGTACTCGAACCACCTACAGTTGGTAAAGGGGAAGTAATAGACAAAACGGATACGCGCCCCTCCTCGACAGCAGGTATCGCCGAGGCTGGGCAATAGCTTCGCATAGGCTGGACGGCGTGAGTGACGCAACTCCACCACCGGGTGAACCCAAACAGCAAACCGCTGGCGCCGGCGCGCGGCTGGCCCGCCATCTGGCGCTGTACACGCTCGCCAGGCTGGGGCTGGTCGTCGTCATCACCGCCGCGGTCATCGGTGTCGCCTGGCTCATCTCGGTGGAGATCCCGCTGGTAGTCGCCGCCCTGTTCGCATTGATCATCGCGATGCCGCTGTCGCTGACGTTGTTCAAGAAGTTGCGCGCTCGGGTCAACGAGGACATCGCGGTCGTCGACGCGAAGCGTCGCCAGGACAAGGCGCAGCTGCGCGCCCGGCTGCGCGGTAACGACAACCCGACCGGTTCGGCCTCGTGAAGTCCTGCGATCGCAGTACGCCACGCGCCTGGGTCGACAATGCCGTGCGGCTCATCGAGGCCGACACGCAGCGCAGTGCCGACACCCATCTGATCCGGTATCCGCTGCCCGCCGCCTGGCAAGTCCAGCTGTACCTGAAGGATGAGTCGACCCACATCACCGGCAGCCTCAAGCACCGGCTGGCGCGGTCGCTGTTTCTGTATGCGATCTGCAACGGCTGGGTCACCGAGGGCACCACGGTGGTCGAGGCGTCGTCCGGTTCGACCGCGGTCAGCGAGGCGTATTTCGCCAAATTGCTCGGCCTGGATTTTGTCGCGGTGATGCCGGCGAGCACCTCGCCGCAGAAAATCGAGTTGATCGAAGCCCAAGGCGGCCGTTGTCATTTCGTGCAGCGCCCACCGGATATGTACACCGAGGCGGTGCGGCTGGCCGCCGAATGCGGTGGCCACTACATGGATCAGTTCACCCATGCCGAGCGCGCCACCGATTGGCGCGGCAATAACAACATCGCCGAATCCATTTTCCAGCAAATGGAATTGGAGGCGCATCCGGTGCCGGACTGGATCGTGGTCGGTGCGGGTACCGGCGGCACCAGCGCCACCATCGGCCGCTATATCCGCTATCACCGCTACCCGTCGAAACTGGCCGTGGTCGACCCGGAGAACTCCGCGTTCTACGGCGGCTACGAAACGGCCGACGCCGGTTATCAGACCGGAATGCCCTCGCGCATAGAGGGAATCGGCCGCCCGCGGGTCGAGCCGTCGTTCGTCGGTCAGGTGGTGGATCGGATGATCGAGGTTCCCGACGCCGCATCGATCGCCACCGCCCGGCTCGCGAGTCGGGTAATCGGCCGCCGCGTAGGCGGTTCCACCGGAACCAATCTGTGGGGTGCGTTCGCACTCATCGCCGAAATGATGTCCACCGGTCGTTCGGGCAGCGTGGTCACGCTGCTCTGTGACGGCGGAGATCGCTATGCCGGAACGTATTTCGACGACGCCTGGGTCCAGGCGCAGGGGATGAACCTCGCCGAGCCTGCCGCGATCCTGGAGAAGTTCGCCGCGACCGGCATCTGGTCCGGCTAGCACGCGATGCTGCAACCCCGTCATCCCGGCAGCGCCGGGGCGTCGGGGTTTTCTCTTGCGGCGAACCTCGTCAATTTTTGTTGACAACACCAGCGTTCGTCAATCAAAATTGACGACATGACTGAAGCAACCACACTGGCGGCCGCCGCCGGCAGTCCGGACCCCAGGGTCGGGCTGCGCGCGGTACTCGCGCTGCGTCGGCTGCTCGAACGGCTGGAGGGGATCCAGGTGACCAATGCCCGCGAACAGGGCTGGTCCTGGCAGGCGATCGCCGAGGCGCTCGAGGTCAGCAAGCAGGCGGTCCACCAGAAATACAACCGGAGAGGCGGGAACCGCTGATGTTCGAACGGTTCAGCAGGTCGGCGCGGACGGTGATCGTCATCGCCCAAGAAGACGCGCGGGAATTACGCGCACCCAAGATCGAGGTGGAGCATGTGCTGCTCGGTCTGTTGTCACAGGGCGAGCCGGAATTGAAGGCACTGCTCGAAGAGGCGGGCCTCACTCACCGAGACGTGCAGGAAAGCCTCAGCCGACAGTCCAAGGGCCAGCCGCTCGGCGCGGAGGACGCCGAGGCGCTGCGCTCGATCGGCATCGATCTGGACGCGGTGCGCGAGAGCCTGGAGGCGACCTTCGGCGAGGATGCGCTGGAACGGGCGGTGCCCGAGCAGCGGTCCCGATTCGGCCGCGGCCGCGATCGGAATTGGGGTCACCTTCCGTTCGCCAGGGAGGCCAAGAAGGTGTTGGAGTTGGGATTGCGAGAAGCGCTGGCCCGTAAGGACGGGTCCATCGAATCCGGGCATCTGCTGCTCGGCATTCTGCGCGCGCCCAATGCGACCACCACCCGCATCCTCGGCGGTCCGCAGGCGATCGATGCGCTCCGACCGAAGGTGCACGCGTTTCTCGATCGTGCCGCGTGAGGGGGTGGGCATGTGCGCGCCACCTGATTGGCGCTTTGTGGCAGCACATACCCGCCCGTCGGGCCTAGCATTGGCGCATGCAGCTTCTGATTCGGTTGATCATCAACGCGGTGGCCATCTGGCTGGCCGCCGCTTGGGTCGACAAGATCGAAATTCTCAGTCCCGCGGACAAGGGCAATGGCGGGAAAGTCATTGTCATCGTGGTCGTCGCAGTGGTCTTCACCGTGGTGAACGCGGTGATCAAGCCGATTGTGAAACTTCTGTCGCTACCGCTGGTAGTCGTGACCCTCGGCCTGTTCCTGCTGGTGATCAACGCACTGATGCTGTGGCTGACCGCGAAGATCACCGAAACCACCGACTATGGCCTGCGCGTCGACGGCTTCTGGGCCGCCGTCTGGGGCGGCATCATCGTCGCGGTGGTCAACTGGGTCCTCGGCATCCTGGTTCCGGACGGCGACTGATAGCTGCGGCGCGGGCGACCCTCCTGGTCGCCCGCGCGCTATCAACCGGCGATACCCGACTAGCCGGCGATACCCAGCGCCAATGCGGTAACCGCCGACCACACCAACAGCGCCAACCCCGAATCGCGGAGCGCCGGAATCAATTCCAGCCCACCTTGACCGGAGCGCACCGGTGCGTTGGCGCGCACCGCCAACGGCACGGCGACCAGTCCGACCAGCGCCCACGGCGTGCGGACGACCAACAGCAGCGTCGCGATGAACGGCACGGCGAGCAGCGCCAGGTGCAGCGTCCGCGTCCGCGGATCGCCGAGTTTGACCGCGAGGGTGACCTTCCCGGATTCGGTATCGGTCGGAATATCGCGCAGATTATTGGCGACCAGTACCGCACTGGAGTACGCCCCGACCCCGATCGCCAGCACCAGGCCCGCCCATTCGATCCGCTCGGCCTGCACGAATTCGGTGCCGAGTACACCGATCAGACCGAAGAAGACGAAGACCGCCAACTCACCGAACCCGCTGTAGCCGTAGGGCTTGCTGCCGCCGGTGTAGAACCAGGCACCCGCCAGGCAGGCCGCGCCGACCAGCAGCAACCACCACGCCGTCGCGATGACGAGCACCAGCCCGAAGAAGGCTCCGACAGCCAGGCTGATGATCGCGGCATTCTTGACCGCGGCGGGCGAGGCGAGCTGCTGCCCGACCAGCCGCAGCGGACCGACCCGCACGTCATCGGTGCCGCGGATGCCGTCGGAGTAGTCGTTGGCGTAATTCACCCCGATGATCAGGGCCAGCGAAACCAGCAGCGCGAGAACGGCTTTCCACCACACCGCGCCATCGATGGAGGCTGCGGCGCCGGTTCCGGCGAGGACAGGGGCGATCGCGTTCGGCAGAGTACGGGGCCGTGCGCCCTCGAGCCATTGCGCTGCAGTAGCCATATTCGCAGCCTAGTGCGCGGTCGCGGTTCGGCCCGCTCGGGCGGTTCAGTTGGACTCCGCGGCCGCCTTCAGCCGGTCGGGGCCCTTCTCGAAATCCTGTCCGATCGTGTTGTCGAAGGGGAACACCTTCGCGATCAGTCCCATCAGAGCCATGCCAGCCCAGCAGGCAGTATCCGATGGCGGCACTCCCGGGTCCCTCCGTCGTCACAGTGCGCTATCGCCTTCGGGCCCGTCGCTCGCGCCCCGGCTCGCATACGATAACGCCGGAATGTCTCCGGATCAGAGCGGCCCGAACGGCCGAGGTCAAACCCTGACGACGCCCGCAGGCGAATCGGTCGTAGTGGCCCTGCTGGGCGAAATCGCGCTACGCCGAGACGGCGCGCTCGCGGCATTACCCGGGACGCGGTCGCGGCTGCTGCTCGCGGCTCTCGCCCTGCGCCCCGGCCGCAGCCGCAGTGCTCAGGCGCTGATCGATGAGGTGTGGGGTGACCAGCCGCCCCGCGCGCCGATGAACGCGCTGCACACTCAGGTGTCCCGGCTGCGCGCGACGCTACCGGACGCGGCGCTGGAGATCGGTCCGGCGGGCTACCGCCTCACCTTGACCACCGATCAGGTCGATGTGACCCTCGTGGACGACCTGGTGCGCGCGGCCCGCGCCAAACAGGCCAGCGGTGACCACGCCGGATGTCTCGAGGTGCTGACCCGGGCCAGATCATTCTGGCGCGGCGAGCCCGGTGCCGACCTCCCCGCGGGTGACCTTGCCGACGAACTACGCACTGCGGCCGCGCACCGGTGGTCCGAACTGGAGGCGATCGAGGTCGCCGCCCGGGTCGCCGGCGGGGATCTCGACGGCGCGGTGGCGATCACCCGCCGAACCGCGGCCGCGAAGCCGCTCGACGAGGCCGCGCACGCCACCGTGATGCGGTTGCTCGCCGCGGTCGGGCGGCCGAATGAAGCCCTCGACGTGTTCGCATCGATCCGCGGGCGGCTGGTCGAAGAACTCGGCGCGGATCCCGGTCCGGCGCTGGTGGAGCTGAATACCGCCATCCTGCGCGGTGATCCGATGCCCGGTTTCGCAGCGCGCACCGATCATGCCGGGGGCATGCCGACTCCGACGCCCATCGTGTATTCGGTCGCACCAGGTGATCCGACCGTATCGGTCGCGGTACGCGATTCGGCCGCACGAGATTCCGCCGGGCGGGATTCGATGGCGTTGGATTCGGTCGGACGGGTTGCGGATTCGGTCGCTGCCGCACCGCCGAGTGTCGTCTCGGCGATCGGCCTGCGCGCGGCCCCCAATGCCCTGCTCGGACGTGCCGCCGATCTGGACGCACTCGTGCAACTGCTGCACCGCTCCCGGGTGACGACCGTGCTCGGCCCCGGCGGCACCGGAAAGACCAGGGTGGCCAACGAATTGGGCGCCCGAGTCGCGCGCAGCGAATCCGTGGTGCTGGTGGAGCTGGCGTCGGTGCGGGCCGATACCGCCGCCGATCCGCGCGCCGATGTCGAGGCCGCGATCAGCACGACGCTCGGCCTGGGCGAGATGGTGCTCGAGCCGACGTGGCGGCGCTCGATCGGCTACAGCGATGCCGGTCGCCGACTGCGCGATGCGCTCGCCGCCCGCCCGACGCTATTGATCTTGGACAACTGTGAGCATCTGATCGATGCGGTCGCCGAGGTGGTCGCCGATCTGGTCGGCAGCTGCGACCAGCTCAGCGTGCTCACCACCAGCCGCGCGCCACTGGCGATTACCGCGGAAACGGTCTATCCGCTGGCGCCCTTGGCAATCGACGCGGCTGGATCGCCCGCAACCGAACTGTTCATGGCCAGAGCGCGCGCGGTGCGGCCCACCGTGCGTCTGGATCCCGAAGTGGTGGCCCGGCTGTGCGGCACACTCGACGGGTTGCCGCTGGCCATTGAACTCGCGGCCGCCCGCGTGCGGACCATGAGCGTCGAGGAGATCGAAACCCGCCTGGAACACCGATTCGCCTTGCTGCGCACCGGCGATCGCTCCTCGCCGGAACGGCACCGCACCCTGCACGCGGTCATCGCGTGGAGCTGGAATCTGCTCGCGGAGCCGCAGCAGATCGCCCTGCGCAGGCTGTGCCGCTTTCCGGCGGGGTTCACCCTCGATGCCGCCGAAGTGGTGGCGGGCGGCCCGGATATCGACGATGTGTCCACGGCTGTGGACGGACTGGTCAGCCAATCATTGCTCACCGTTCTGGACGACGACGAGGGCCTGATCGGAACCCGCTATCGGATGCTGGAGACAGTGCGCGAATTCGGTGAGGAACAGCTCACGCTGACCGGATCCGATGCGGCGGCCGGCATTCCGGGTGCGATCGACGAGCGACCCGTGGTGATGGATCGCATGTCGCGCTGGGCGCGTGACTATTCGATCGCCGCGGTGCACCGCTATCTCTCGAACGAGGTGGCAACCGTGCTCTCGGTCGGTGCGGAGCTCGACAACCTGGTCGCGGTGCTGCGGTATGCAATGGAGCGCAGGGATGCCCGCACGGTATACCGGGTCTTCCCGATCGTTGGCACGCTATGGATGATGCGTGGCGCACATATGGAGCTGGGCGGTTGGGCGCGCCGGATTATCACCCTGGCACCGGAACCCGGTCCGGTGCGCGGCACGGTCGCCGATCTGCAGATGCTCGCCCACCTGCTGACCGGTATGCACATGGCGTACCTGGGCGGCGGTCTGCGGCAGATGGCGACCACGCGGGCGCGAGTCCGTCGATTGCTCGGCACCGCAATCGAACTCAATGGTGGAGCGCGCTTTCTCGGCATTATGGCCATCGCGGATGTCTCGGGTGCCGACGCGCCGCGGCTGTTCGCCGACGGTGCCAGGTCGCCGGACCCCCTGGTCCGCGCCGCGGCGGTGTTCATGCGTGCGAACATCCGGGAGAACGCGGGTGACGTCTACGGTTCCACCCGGGACGCGAAGACCGCCCTGCAGCTGATCGAGAGCAGCGATGTGTGGGGCACGGCGATGGTCACCCAACATCTCGCGCAGCTCGCCGGACAGACCGCGAACTACACCGATGCGGTGGGGTACTACCGCAGGGCCGGGGAGCTGTTGCGCGAGTTGCGCGCCCACGACGAAGCCGTCGAGATGCGCAGCTATCTCGCGGTATCGCTGATCGGCGCGGGTCGGCTCGCGGAAGCGCGGCGGGAGTTGGGCTCGGTGCTCGGCGCTCGGCATGGTGATCCGGCACATGGCACCGCGATCGACGATCGGCATATCCGACGCAACCACCGCCTGGCGCCGGTCGTCATCGGAATGGCGGAACTGGAACTGGCCGAGGGCCATATCGACACCGGACTGCGCCACTATCGGCGGGCACTCGACCTGTACGGCTGGCCCGATGACGAACCGATGCCCGGCCCGGGCATTCTGATGACCGCGAGCGGGGCCGTGGACGCCTACGTGCTGTATGGGCGGGCGGCGGAGGGCGAGGATATCGCGCGCACCCTGGTCCGCCTCGCGACCGGGCGGCTCGGGCAGTTCTACGATCTGCCGCAGATCGGTGCGGTCGGCAATGCGGTCGGGACGTTCTATCTCGCGGTCGGACGACATTCGGAGATCGGCTTGGAGTTGGTCTCGCTGGCCGGCAAAGTGATGGCGCGACAGGATAATCCGTCGGCCGAATTGCGACGGCACGCGACGCTGCACCGAACGACGGTGGGGGACGCACGCTTCGACGAAGCACTGACCAGGGCCACCGGCATGCGTCGACGGCAGGCGGCCGCCAGGATTCTCGAACTCCTGCAGGAATTGTCCTGCGACAACGAAAGTCGCGGCGGGTGACATCCGTCTCCCACCGCGATTCCGGGTCATAGATTCATGCGCGACGCATGTACGCCTTGATGCTCAGCGGCGCGAAGATCACGATCACGATCACCGAGCCGATCAGCGACCACGCCAGATCGCTGCCGTAGACATTGCCGTTCATCAGCGCTCGGGCCGCATTCACCATGTAGTACACGGGATTCACGTGATTGAGTGCCTGCATCCAACCCGGCATGGTGCTCACCATCGCGAACGCGCCGGACATGAAGGTCAGCGGGAACATGACCATCATCGAAATGCCCTGCACCCCAGCGGCACTCTTACCGGTGACGCCGACCAGCGCCCAGATCCAGCTCACCGCGAATGAGCAGACCACGATGACCAATCCGGCGACCACGACACCGACCACACCGCCCTCGGGCCGGTAGCCGATGGCCAGGCCGACCACAATGGTCAGCGTCGTCGCCAGCGCGTAGCGCACCATATCGGCGATCAACGCACCCGCCAGCGCCGAAATGCGGGCGATGGGCAGGGATTTGAACCGGTCGAAGACGCCCTTGTCCATATCCTCGCGCAACTGGGTGCCGGTCACCACCGAGGTCAGGATGACCGTCTGCACCAGGATGCCCGGAACCAGGACCGGCAGATAGTCGTGCACGCTGCCGCCGATCGCGCCGCCGAAAATGTAGGCGAACAGCGCGGTGAACAGGATCGGCTGAATCGTCACATCGAACAGCTGCTCGGGATTGTGCTTGATCTTGAGGATGCCGCGGTAGGCCATGGTGAACGAGGTCGCCACGGTCTGGCGGAGGCTGATCCGGTTGCTGGCCTCTGGAATCGAATGCGGTGCCGCATGCCGCGCGGCCTTTTCGGTGGCTGTGATGGTTGTCATGCCGCGCTCCGTTCGTTTTCGTCGTCGGCCGGGTGGCCGGTGATGGTCAGGAAGACCTCGTCGAGGCTGGGCTTGGTGACGGTGATCTCGTCGATCGCGATCTCCCACTCGCGCAGGCGGATCAGCAGATCGGCGGTCATGCCCGCGTCCGGCAGCGGCGCCGTGAGCCGTCCGGCCTCGGGCGTGATCTGGGCCTCGGCGCCGAGGAAGTCGCCGACAATGCGGCGGGCCTCGTCGAGTTGGGCCCGATCGACCAGGGTCAGATGCAGCGACGAGCCGCCGACCGAGGCCTTGAGTTCGTCAGCGGTGCCGTCGGCGATCACCTTGCCGTGGTCGATGACGGCGATCCGGTCGGCGAGCTGATCGGCCTCGTCCAGGTACTGCGTGGTGAGCAGCACCGTCACGCCCGCGCGGACCAGACGGCGGATGGTCTCCCACATCTGGGCGCGGGTGCGCGGATCGAGGCCGGTCGTCGGCTCGTCTAGAAACAGCAGCGGCGGTGTCGCAATCAGGCTGGCGGCCAGATCGAGACGGCGCCGCATGCCGCCGGAGAAGTTCTTCAGCGGCTTGTTCGCCGCCTCGGCGAGGTCGAATTCCTCCAGCAGTTCGACCGACTTGCGCCTGGCGTCGATCCGGCTGAGGCCGAGCAGGCGGGAGAAGATGACCAGATTTTCGGTTGCGGTGAGGTCCTCGTCGACCGAGGCGTACTGCCCGGTGACACCGACCAGAGACCGGACCGCCGTCGGTTCCGCGACGACGTCACGGCCGAAGATGCGAGCGCTGCCCCCGTCGGGGCGCAGCAGGGTGGCCAACATGCGGATGGTGGTGGTCTTGCCCGCGCCGTTCGGGCCGAGCACACCGTAGACCGAGCCCTGCGGAACCGCCAGGCTCACACCATCGACGGCGCGCTGTTCCCCGAACACCTTGACCAGGCTGTCCGCCTCGACGGCGAGCGCTGCGGTGGGTGTGTAAGAAGTCATGCACAACACTGTGCGGCTGCCGTCTTGCACGGCCCTTGCACGACGGTGTCATGCGACCTTGCATCGCGATCGCGTGCTAGTTCACCGCCAGGTCAACGCAGGAAACGCGACTACTGATTTCCGGAGAACATGGGTAGCTCGCCGGGAACCGGCTAACCACGCCGGCGCAGGTCGCCGACGCGACTGTGGTGGCACCTCGGTGTGGCGCCTAGATACGGGGAGAGGCGGACAAGCATTCGCGGAGTTTGGCGCGGTCCGGCTTGCCGGGGCCGCGCAGCGGGAGTTCGTCGAGTAGCGCCAGTTCGCGCGGTGCGGCGATGGGATCGAGTTCGCGCACGACGTGATCGCGCAGCTCCTCGAGGGTCGGGGTGGCGCCGGCGGCGGGGACCACCGCGACCGCGACCCGCTGGCCGAGCCGATCGTCGGGCAGCCCGAGCACCACGCATTCGCTGATGCCAGGATGCGTGATCAGCACGGCCTCCACCACCTGCGGGATGACGACCAGCCCGCCGGTCATGATCGCCTCGTCGAGGCGTCCGCTGATGCGGAGCACACCGTTGTCGTATGTGCCCGCGTCCTCGGTGCGGAACCAGCCCGGTTCGGCGAAGGCCGGATGGTCGGGCTGGCCGCGGTAGCCGTTGGCGATCATCGCGCCGCCGAGCAGTACGCGGCCGTCCTCGATGCGAATCTCGGTGCCGTCGAGCGGAACTCCGTCGTACACACAGCCACCGCAGGTTTCGCTCATGCCGTAGGTGCGAACGACGTTGATACCGGCCGCTTTCGCGCGCTCGTAGACCGGCGCGGGAGTGGCCGCCCCGCCGACGAGCACGCCGTCCAACTGGGCGAGCGCCGCGGCGGCGGTAGGTGCCTCCAGCGCCTTGATCAGCTGGGTCGGAACCAGTGCGGTGTAGCGGCGGTCTCCGCGCATACCGGCTATCGCGCCGGCCAGCGCCTCGGGGAGGAAGCCGCCGGAAACGTCGAGCACGCTGGGTTCGGTACCAGCCAGAATGCTGCGCAGCAGCACCTGAATGCCCGCGATGTGATGGGTCGGCAGGGCGAGCAGCCAGGTGCCGGGGCCACCGAGTCGATCGTGTGTCGCGGTCCCGCTGGCCCGCAGCGCGGCGGAGCTGAGCATGGCGCCCTTCGGCACACCGGTGGTGCCGGAGGTGGTCACCACGAGCGCCACCTCGTCATCGATCGGTTCACCGGGGCCGAGCGCGTCGCTCAGTCGCAGGGCCTCTCGACGGTCGCTGGTCGGTATCGGCAACCATGCGGGGCCGTTGCCTTCCAGCACTTCTCGCAGATGCGGCATGACATCGCCCAGTCCCGATCCGGTGGGCATCGGCAGTGTACGCAGAGTTCGGCTCATGACCGGGCCTCGCTAGCGCTCGGCCCGGCCATCGCCGGTGGCGCTGTGTTGTTGATTCGCTCGCTGTGCTCGCTCATGACCGGGCCTCGCTAGCGCTCGGCCCGGCCATCGCCGGTGGCGCTGTGTTGTTGATTCGCTCGCTCATGACTTCGGCCCCGTCATGCGCGGGCGCGCGGTGGCCATGGCTGGTTCGCTTCGCTCTCACGACCGCACCTCGCTGGTGCCCGGCGCCGTCGTGCGCAGGCGCGCTGTGTTCATGATTCGCTCGCTGCGCTCCCTCACGAGTCTGATCGTGTCATGTCAACACGACCGCACGCGGCAGGGGTCGGTTTGCTGGGGCGGCGTGCGGGTGTTCGGCCGTGTCAGGGAGGAGGGCTCGGGTGCGCCGGACATCGAGACTGCGATTCACTCGGAGGACGGTACTCAAAATGGTCGCCCGGACGTCGGCGGTCGGGCGACCATCCGTGGGTTATCGTCCTCGCCGGGGCCGGCATTGGCAACTCGAGCCGAATCGCCCACGCCGCCGCCTGCGCTGCGATCAGTCCGTTGACCAGCGCGAATCCCGTCGGAGCGGATGTTCGGCCGGCACTTCGACCACAACGATCGGCACCCCGTCCGGATCGCGCAGCCACATTTCGATCAATCCCCACGGCTCGCGCACCGGCTCGCGCTCGATCCGAATCCCCTTCGGCGCGAGTTCCGCCGCGGTGTCGGAAATGTCGCGTACCTGCAGCCAGAGCGCGCCTTCGAAGGTGGTCGATTTGCCCGATCCGCCGTGCTCGGCCACTTCGATCAGCGACTGTCCAGCGAAGAAAACCGTGCCGCCCGGATACTCGTGCGCGATCGCCAAGCCGAGCCCGTCGCGGTAGAAGGCGAGGGTTGTCCGGTAGTCGGCGGGCCGCAGGATGACCCGGCTGCTGAGGACGTCCATCTCAGAAGTACCAGGGGTAGGGGGTCCAGTCCGGCTTGCGCTTGTCCAGGAAGGCGTCGCGACCCTCGATCGCCTCATCGGTCATGTACGCCATCCGGGTGGCCTCGCCCGCGAAGAGCTGCTGACCGACCAGACCATCGTCGAGCAGATTGAACGCGTACTTCAACATGCGTTGGGCCTGTGGGGATTTGCCGTTGATATCGGCGGTCCACTCCAGCGCGACATTTTCCAGTTCGGCGTGATCGACGACCTTGTTCACCGCACCCATCTGATGCATTTCCTCGGCGGTGTACGGACGGCCGAGGAAGAAGATCTCCCGCGCGAATTTCTGGCCGACCATTTTCGCGAGATAGGCGCTGCCGTAACCGCCGTCGAAGCTGCCGACATCGGCGTCGGTCTGCTTGAACCTGGCGTGCTCGCGGCTGGCCAGGGTCAGATCGCAGACCACATGCAGACTGTGCCCGCCGCCCGCGGCCCAGCCGTTGACCAGTGCGATGACCACCTTCGGCATGAACCGGATCAGCCGCTGCACCTCGAGGATGTGCAGCCGGCCCGCACGCGCCTGGTCGACGGTGTCCGCGGTCTCGCCATCGGCGTACTGGTAGCCGCTGCGGCCGCGAATGCGCTGGTCGCCGCCGGAGCAGAAGGCCCAGCCGCCGTCCTTGGGGCTCGGGCCGTTGCCGGTGATCAGCACCGCGCCGACATCCGGGGTCATCCTGGCGTGATCGAGCGCGCGATAGAGCTCGTCGACAGTGTGGGGGCGGAACGCATTGCGCACCTCCGGCCGATCGAAGGCCACCCGGACGGTGCCCTGTTCGATATGCCGGTGATAGGTGATGTCGGTCAGGTTCTCGAACCCCGGAACGGGCCGCCACAGCTTCGGATTGAACGTCACCCCAGTGATTATTGCCCCCGCCGATGTTTCGGGTGCCGGCGACTTCGATGCGAACTTCTACGGTGTCGATTCCATTACTCGACAGTACGACTTGACGGTGTATAACAACGCGATACCGTGCAGGGATGGAGAGAGCATCACGAAGCGATTCGATGAGGGGCGGCGGTCGGGCGACGGGCGGGCGCGAGGCAGTGAAACCGGTTCCGGACGATGTTGTCGGGCGGTCCGGTCCGCGCATCGACAACAGCGCGGTGGACGAATCCCGGTATGAGAAGCACGGCGGCTTCCCCAAGGTTTCCCCCGCGCACATCGGCGCCAACTACGGCCCGTTCGTCGAGGCCATGCGCACGCTGCAGGATCTGGCCGTCTCCGTAGACGCTCCCGACGAGATCTTCGGCGCGGCACTCGACCGGGCGCGCGAACTCATCGATCTGCTCGAGCCCTACCGCGCGCCGGAACTCCAGGGCCCGGCGGGCCGCGCGGTCGAATTGCCCGGGCGCGGCAGCCTTTTGCTGCTGCCGTGGCAGGTGGTCGAGGCCGGACCGGACGGCATCGTGATGACCGGTGAATTCCGCCGTTTCCATCTCGGCGGCAACGGCGCGGCACACGGCGGCGTGCTCCCACTGCTCTTCGACGACCTGCTCGGCATGATCGTGCACTACGCCGGACGGCCGATCAGCCGCACCGCCTATCTGCATGTGAACTACCGCAAGATCACGCCGTTGCAGACGCCGCTGACCGTGCGGGGTCGCGTCGATCGCATTGAAGGGCGAAAGACCTTCATCACCGCCGAACTGGTCGATGAGCAGGGCAATGTCCTCGCGGATTGCGAAGGATTGATGGTCCAATTGCTGCCGTGGCAGCCGTAGCTGGATGAGCGCCGTGTGACTCCGCGCACCGGTGCGTATAGTGACGTGCGCTCGTTCATCGACATCGATCCCGGAGGAACCTGAAAGTGGTTGCAGCACTGTCTGAATCCCTGCTCGACGACGCGAAGCGCACGGCCTTCCTTGCCGATGCCAAGGAGGTGCTGGACGCTGAGGTGTCGGACAAGGGTGGTGCGTCGGGCCTGGCCGTCAAAGGTGGCTACGCGGCGGTCAAGAAGATCAGCCCGTCCATCGTGCCGGACGCGCTGGAGTCCTTGGCGCCCAAGCTCGTAACGCAGCTGGAGCCGTTCTGGCAGGAATACACGGCGACGGGGTCCGGCAAGTTCGCCGACCTGCTGGTCGCCAAGTCGGATGAGGTCGCCGAGGCTTTGCTCTCGGTGACCGACGCGCGTGCCCAGGCCTCGACCCGCCCGGCGCTGCAGAAGGTCTACTCGTCGATGCGTTCCTCGGCCAAGAAGAACGTCATCGAGGCCCTGCCGCGGCTGGGCGACCTGGTGCAGCGGCACGCCTGAGGTTGTGTTTGATTGCCGCGCCTTCGGCGCGGCGGTGTTTGATTGCCGCGCCTTCGGCGCGGCGGGTTCGCGGCCCCCTGGTGTCTCGTGCGATCGCCAACACCGGCTCGGGCCGGGTCGTCGCGGTCATCTCCGGTTCGTTGACCACCAAGGCCCGTAGACGACCACCAGCGCCAGCACCACCACGAGTACCAGCGCGCTACCGATCAACCACTTG
>NZ_JBFANN010000033.1:0-90233 GCF_040674855.1 Nocardia sp. NPDC049707
AGTTCCCGCTCAATGCCTCCGGCAAGCTGGATCGCAAGGCGCTGCCCGCACCGACGTTCGCGGCCAAGGTATTCCGCGCGCCCACCACCGCGGTGGAGGAGATCGTCGCGGGCACCTTCGCCGAGGTGCTCGGACTGCAGGGCGCCGGCCAGCGCATCGGTCTGGACGACGATTTCTTCGAACTCGGCGGCAACTCGCTGATCGCCACCCAGGTCGCCGCCCGACTCGGCGCGGCACTGGACACCCACATCCCGGTGCGCGCGCTGTTCGAGGCTTCGAGTGTCGCGGCGCTGGCCGCACTGGTGGAATCGACCGCCGGTGCAGGCGGTCGGGCACCGCTGACTCCGCAGCCGCGCCCCGAGCTGGTCCCGCTCTCGCTGGCCCAGCAGCGGATGTGGTTCCTGAACCGCTTCGACAACCGCACCGCGGTCAACAACATTCCGGTCGCCGTTCGGCTCACCGGCGATGTCGATCTCGCGGCGCTGCATGCCGCCATCGGCGATGTGTTGGCCAGGCACGAGGCGCTGCGCACCATCTACCCGGAGGTCGAAGGCACGGGCTACCAGCACGTCCTGCACACCGACGAGGTGCGCGTCGAGCTGGCGACCGAGACGATCACCCCCGCAGCGGTGCCCGCGCGCATCGTCGAGCTGGCGAGCGTGCACTTCGATGTGACCACCGAGGTGCCGTTCCGGGCCAACCTGCTCAGCATCGATGCGGACAACCACATCGCGGTGCTGGTCATGCACCACATCAGTGGTGACGGTTTCTCGCTGCGTCCGCTGCTGCGTGATGTGGTGCTGGCCTACACCGAGCGCAGCCGCGGTGAGGTGCCCGCCTGGGCGCCGCTGGATGTCCAGTACGCCGACTACGCGCTGTGGCAGCGCGCGGTGCTCGGCAGCGAGGACGATCCGGAATCGGTCGCGGCACAGCAGCTCGCGTACTGGACCGAACAGCTGGCCGATCTGCCCGATCAGATCGAACTGCCCGCCGACCGCTCGCGACCCGAGGTCGCCTCCAATGCCGGTGGCACCCATGGCTTCTCGATCGACGCCGAATTGCGCGCGGCATTGGCCGAACTGGCCCGCGCCCGCGGCGTCACGCTGTTCATGGTCATGCACGCCGCATTGGCGACCTGGGCGGCCCGGCTGTCCAATAGCACCGATATCGCCATCGGCACGCCGATCGCCGGGCGCGGTGAACGCGCGCTCGACGACCTGGTCGGCATGTTCGTCAATACGCTGGTGCTGCGCAATGCGGTCGAGCCGAGCGCCAAGTTCGGCGATCTGCTCGCGCAGGTGCGTCGCACCGATCTGGCGGCCTTCGCCAATGCCGATGTGCCGTTCGAGCGGCTGGTGGATGTGATCAGCCCGGCTCGGTCGCAGGCGCATCACCCGCTGTTCCAGGTGGCGTTGACCTTCGAAGCCGCCTCGGCCGCGGATATGGGCACCGTCGCGCTGCCGGGTGTCGAGCTGTCGGTGGTCGAATTCGATGCCGGTACGGCCAAATTCGATGTGCAGCTGACCGTCGGCGAGACCGCCGACGGTGCGCTGGGTATGTCGTGGAACTACGCGACCGAGCTGTTCGATCCGGAGACGGTGGCGTCGTTCGCCGATCGGCTGGTCCGGATTCTGCGGAGTGTGGTCGAGAATCCCGAGATCATCATCGGCGATATCGATCTGCTGGGTGAGGCCGAGCGCCTGAATGTGTCGCAGCGTTGGGTGTCGTCCGGATTCGACAGCCTGGCGCGCGCGACGGGCCAGGAGGCGGCAACCGCACACAACCGGGGGGCCGTCAACGCGGCACTCGGCAAGGTGCACACGGAGGGCACCAGAGGCGCCGCAAGCCGGCACAGCACAGCGCGATTCAACGCGCCGGGCACCACGCTGGTGGACCTGTTCGACCAGGCGGTGTCCGCGCATCCGGACAATACGGCGGCCAAATTCGGTATCGAATCGCTGACCTACGCGGAGCTGGATCGGCGCGCGAATGTGTTGGCGCGCAGGCTGATCGCCGACGGCGCGGGTCCCGAATCGCTGGTCGCGGTCATCCTGCCGCGCTCGCTCGATCTCGTGGTCGCCCTGCTCGCGGTGGTGAAGACCGGTGCGGGCTATGTCCCGGTCGATCCGACCTATCCGGCCGACCGTATCGCCTATGTGCTCACCGATTCGCGTCCGACCAGTGTGATCCTCGATTCCACGGTCCAGGTGAGCGTGCCCGCCGAACTGCCGACCGTGGTCCTCGATGGATTCGCGGTGGAGGCCGGCAATGTCGAGGACGCCGACGATGGCCCGATCACCGACACCGACCGCCTCGCCGCGCTCGGCCCGGACAATGTCGCGTACGTGATCTACACCTCCGGCTCGACCGGCCGCCCGAAGGGTGTGGCGGTCGCGCACCGGAATGTGGTGCGGCTGTTCGCCAATACCGATCGTGACTTCGGCTTCGGCCCCGGCGATGTGTGGACGCTGTTCCACTCCTACGCCTTCGACTTCTCGGTGTGGGAGCTGTGGGGTCCGCTGTTGTTCGGCGGCACCCTGGTCGTCGTCGACTACTACACCTCGCGCTCGCCCGAACAGTTCCTGGAACTGCTGCGGGTGGAACAGGTCACGGTGCTCAACCAGACGCCGTCCGCGTTCTACCAACTGGCCGAGGCGGATCGCAATGCCGCATCGGATGCCGAGCCACTGGCACTGCGTTACGTGGTGTTCGGCGGTGAAGCCCTCGAACTGCGCAGGCTCACGGATTGGGTCGCCCGGCACGGCGACGGTGTCGACCGGCGCTACGCGACCGCAGCGCGGACCGCTCCGCTGCTGGTCAATATGTACGGCATCACCGAGACCACGGTGCACGTGTCCTACCGCGCACTGGACGCGGCGACCATCGCCGCCGCATCGGGCAGCGTGGTCGGCCGCGCCATCGCTGGTCTGCGCGTGTACGTCCTCGACAACCGGCTGCGGCCGGTTCCGGTCGGCGTCGCGGGCGAAATGTATGTCACGGGACCACAATTGGCCCGCGGCTACCTCGGCCGCCCGGACCTGACCACCACCCGTTTCGTCGCGAACCCGCTCGCCGACGCGGACGCCGCGGGCACCCGCCTGTACCGCTCCGGCGACCTCGCGCGCTGGAACCGCTTCGGCGAACTCGAATACCTCGGCCGCGCCGACGATCAGGTCAAGGTGCGCGGCTTCCGCATCGAACTCGGTGAGATCGAATCCGCCATCCTGGCCCAGCCGGGCATTGCCCAGGCCGCGGTCATCGTGCGCGAGGACCAGCCGGGCGATCAGCGGATCGTGGCCTATGTGGTTGCCGAACCCGAGGTGATCCCGGATCTCGACGTGGTGCGCAGCGGCGCGGCGCAGCGACTTCCGTCCTATATGGTGCCCGCGGCACTGGTGCGACTCGAGTGGATTCCGTTGACCGTCAACGGCAAGCTGGACCGTCGCGCGCTGCCGGCGCCCGCGGTGCAGGCCAAGGCCTTCCGCGCCCCGGTGACGCCGGTCCAGGAGACCGTCGCCGCAGTCTTCGCCGATGTGCTCGACCTACCCAGGGTCGGCGTCGACGACGACTTCTTCGACCTCGGCGGCAATTCGCTCATCGCGACCCGGGTGGTATCCCGGATCGGCGCGGCGCTCGGCACCACCGTCCCGGTGCGCGCGCTGTTCGAGGCATCCACCGTGGAGGCGCTCGCGGCCCGGGTGGAATCGCATGCCGACGGCGCCGCGCGCGCCCGGTTGATCGCCCGGCCGCGTAAGGCCGACGAACTGGTGCCGCTGTCGTTCGCACAGCAGCGCATGTGGTTCCTGAACAAGTACGACACCACATCCGCGGCCTACAACATCCCGGTCGCCATCCGGCTGACCGGCACATTGGATACGGATGCACTCCGACTTGCGATGGCGGATGTGGTGCGCAGGCACGAATCGCTGCGCACCCGCTACCCGGAGCATGGCGGAACCCCGGTCCAGGTGATCGTGCCCGCCGATGCGATCGCACACGACCTGCAGCCGGTTTCGGTCGATCCGGCCGAGCTGACCGCGGTGGTGACCGAATTCGTGACCACCGGATTCGATGTGTCCGAACAGGTTCCGCTGCGGGCCAGGCTCTTGCGCGCCGGTGCCGACGAGCATGTGCTCGTCGTCGTCGTGCACCACATCGCGGCCGACGGCTTCTCCATCGGCCCGCTGACCCGCGACGTGATGCTGGCCTACACCGCGCGCACCCAGGACGCCGCACCCGGCTGGGCGCCGCTGCCGGTGCAGTACGCGGACTTCGCCATCTGGCAGCGCGAAGTCCTCGGCGCCGAGGACGATCCGACTTCGCTGATGGCGCGTCAGGTGGCGCACTGGCAGCGCGCACTCGACGGCGTTCCGGACGAACTGCCGCTGCCCACCGACCGGCCGCGCCCCGCGATCGCCTCGCATCGCGGCGCGACCCTGCGGACCGATCTGCCCGCCGAACTGATCGCGGCGCTGGAAGGTATTGCGCGCCAACGCGGTGCGTCGCTGTTCATGGTGATGCACAGTGCGCTCACGGTGCTGCTGGCCCGGTTGTCGGGCACCGACGATATCGCCGTCGGTTCGCCGATCGCGGGACGTGGTGAGCAGGCGCTCGACGATCTGGTCGGCATGTTCGTCAATACCCTCGTGCTGCGGACCGGTATCGATCAGTCGGAATCCTTTACCGCGCTGCTGGACCGAGTGCGGTCGACCGACCTGGATGCCTTCGGCAATGCCGACGTACCGTTCGAACGGCTCGTGGAACTGCTGTCGCCGCAGCGTTCGCAGGCGCGCAACCCGCTGTTCCAGGTGATGCTCGCATTCCAGAACCTGGAGCGCACCGCACTCGAATTGCCGGGTCTTTCGGTGGCCGCGCTCGACCTCGAAGAGAATGTTGCCCGCTTCGACCTGCAGTTCACCCTGTCCGAATCCGGTTCCACCGGAATGACTTTGGCGCTGACCTACGCCACCGAACTGTTCGACGAGTCGACCGTGGCGCTGATCGCACAGCGTTGGCGACGGGTGCTCGAGGCGATTGCCGCCGACCCGACGATCACGGTGGGTGCCATCGATGTGCTCGACGCGCAGGAGCGGGCCGAGCTGATCGCCCGCACCGGTGCGCCCGCGGTGCCCGCACGCACCCTGCCCGAGCTGCTGGCCGAGGCCGCCGCGCTGGATCCGAACGCGACCGCCGTGGTGTTCCAGGGGACACGTGTGTCCTACGGCGACCTCGACGAGCGGTCGAACCGGTTGGCGCGCTTGCTCATTGCCGAGGGCATCGGTACCGAGGATCTGGTCGCCGTCGGCGTGCCGCGATCCGCGGATTCGGTCTTCGCCGCCTGGGCGGTATCGAAGACGGGTGCGGCATTCGTCCCCGTCGACCCGAACTACCCGGCCGAGCGCATCGCGCACATGGTGACCGATTCCGGTTCTCCCGTCGGTCTCACCGTCGCGGCGGTCCGCGACGGCCTGCCGGATTCGGTGCGCTGGCTGGTGCTCGACGAACTCGACCTGGACGGATTCGACGGCGCTGCGATCACCGACGCCGACCGGGTCCGCCCGCTGCGTCCGGCGCATCCGGCCTATGTCATCTACACCTCGGGCTCTACCGGTGTGCCCAAGGGTGTGGTGGTCACCCACGCCGGTCTTGCGAACTTCAGTGTCGAGCAGATTGTGCGTTACGACCTCGATTCCGGTTCGCGCGCACTGCATTTCGCTTCGCCCAGCTTCGATGCCTCGATTCTCGAACTGCTGCTCGCGGTCGGCGCCGGTGGTGCGCTGGTGGTGACGCCGCCCGGCGTGTACGGCGGTGAGGAACTGTCCGAGCTGATCCGCACCGAGCGGGTCACGCACGCGTTCATCACCCCTGCCGCGCTGGCCACCTTCGATCCGACCGGCCTGGATTCGCTGCGGGTACTGGTCGCCGGTGGTGAGGCGGTACCGGCGGATCTGGTCGCGAAATGGGCGGTGCCGCTGGAGAACGGGTCAGTCCGCAGCTTCCACAATGGTTACGGTCCGACCGAGACCACCATCATGACCAATATCAGCGCTGCGCTGGTGGCCGGTGACACGGTGGTGATCGGTGCGCCGATCCGCGGCATGCAGTCGCTGATCCTGGATGCCCAGCTCCGGCCGGTGCCGGTGGGTGTCGCGGGTGAGCTGTATCTGTCGGGCATCCAGTTGGCGCGCGGTTATCACGCCCGTGCCGGGCTGAGCGCCGAACGCTTCGTGGCCAACCCGTATGTCGCGGGTGCGCGCATGTACCGCACCGGTGACGTGGTTCGCTGGACGAACAACGGTGAGGTCGAGTATGTGGGCCGCTCCGACTTCCAGGTGAAGGTGCGTGGCTTCCGCATCGAACTCGGTGAGATCGACGCGGCGCTGGCCGCGCACGAGACCGTCGACTTCGCGGTCACCGTCGGCCACAAGGGCGGTGCGGGCGCCACCTCGCTGGTGTCGTATGTGGTTGCGGCGCAGGGGCATTCGATCGATGTCGCCGAACTGACCGCGCACGTCGAGCAGCGCCTGCCCGCGTATATGGTGCCGTCGTCGGTGATGGTGATCGACCATATCCCGCTGACCCCGGTAGGCAAGCTGGACCGCAAGGCCCTGCCGGAGCCGGTCTTCGCGACCGAGGTGGTCTTCCGCGCACCGCGCACGCCGATCGAGCACACCATCGCCGAGGTCTTCGCCGAGGTGCTCGGCCTCGAGCGGGTCGGTGTCGACGATTCGTTCTTCGCGCTCGGCGGCGACAGCATCGTGTCGATCCAGCTGGTTTCGCGGGCCAAGGCCCGCGGTGTGGTCTTCACCCCGCGCCATGTCTTCGAGCAGCGCACCGTGGCCGGACTCGCCGCGGTCGCCGAAACCGCCGACAGCACCGAAACCGCCATTGCGGCACTGGCCGAGCTGCCCGGTGGTGGCATCGGCACCATGCCGCTGACCCCGGTGGTCCGGTTCATGGCGCAGCGGCAGGGTTCGTTCGGCCGGTTCAACCAGACCATGGCACTCGAATTGCCGGTCGGCATCGATCGAGCGGGCATCGCGAAAACCGTTGCCGCGGTGATCGACCGCCACGACATGCTGCGGGCGCGGCTGTACCGCGCGGAGGACGACTGGATCCTCGAAACCGCCGAACCCGGCACCGTGGATGTGGACGCGCTGATCGAGCGCACCGAATTCGCCGCCGATATCGACGATGCCGGACTGTTCGACATCGCCTCCGCCGCACTGGATGCCGCGCTGGATCGACTCGATCCGGCCGCGGGCGTGGTGATTAGATTCGTCTGGCTGGAACCGTCGGATGGCAGCCGCGGCGGCCGGCTCATCGTGGCCGCGCATCACCTCGTGGTGGACGGTGTTTCCTGGCGCATCCTGGTGCCGGACTTCGTCGCCGCATGGGGCCAGCTCACCGCGGGTCAGGAACCGCAGCTCGTCGCACCCGCGACCTCGATGCGGGCCTGGGCGGACGCACTGCGCCGCGAGGCCGAAAGTGCCGAGCGGGTGGCTGAACTCGACTACTGGCGTTCGGTGGTCGCGACGCCGGATGCCCTGCTGACCGACCGTCCGCTGGATCCGACCGTGGATACCTCGGGCGCCATCGAGAAGCTGCAGGTCGAGGTGTCCGCCGAGGTCACCAAGGCGCTGCTGACCACCGTGCCCGCCCTGTTCCACGGCGGCGTGAACGACGGTCTGCTCACCGCGCTCGCCCTGGCGACCGCGAAGTGGCGCGCGCGCCGCAGCACCGGCCGCACCGACGATGCGCTGCTGATCCGGCTGGAGGGCCACGGCCGCGAAGAGGGCATCGTGCCCGGCGCGGATCTCTCGCGCACCGTCGGCTGGTTCACCGCGATCTTCCCGGTCCGCTTCGACCTGTCCGGCATCGACATCGATGCCGCGCTGACCGGCGGCCCGGCGCTCGGCAAGGCCATCAAGGCGGTCAAGGAGCAGCTGCTCGCGGTGCCGGACAAGGGCATCGGCTACGGCCTGCTGCGCTACCTGAACGCGGCCACCGCCACCGAACTGCCCGTCGAACAGCCGGGCCAGGTGAGCTTCAACTACCTGGGCCGCGTCTCCGAGGGCGATGTGCCCGAGGCACTGCGCGGCTTCGGCTGGATCCCGGCCGCCGAACTCGGTGCGCTCGGCGGCGCCTACGACGCGGATATGCCCGCGATGGCGCCGCTGGATATCAATGCCATCGTGGTCGGCGACAAGCTGACCGCCAATATCGGCTACCCGACCACCCTGCTCGACGCCGAGCAGGTCCGCGAATTCGGCGAACTGTGGACCACCGCACTGGAAGCGGTTGCCCGGCACGCCAATTCGAACGGCGCGGGCGGGCACACACCGTCCGACTTCGCCCTGGTGCGCTCGACCCAACGCGATATCGACAACTGGGAGCAGCGCTTCCCGGCGCTGGCCGATATCTGGCCGCTGTCCGCGCTGCAGGCGGGTCTGCTGTTCCACGCGCGCTTGGCCGCCACCTCGGTGGACGTCTACACCGCGCAGGCTGTGCTGACGCTCACCGGCCGCGTGGATCCGACCCGATTGCGTTCGGCCGCACAGGCTCTGGTGGATCGCTACGAGAACCTGCGCACCGCCTTCGTCACCGATAGCGATGGCAATCCGGTGCAGGTCGTCCTCGACAGCGCCCGCGTCGCCTGGGCCGAGCACGACCGGACCGAATCCGGCGATGCCGCCGATATCATTGCCGCCGATCGCACCCAGCGGTTCGATCTGACCGTGCCGCCGCTGATCCGCTTCACGCTGATCCAGACCGACACAACCCGTTGGCAGTTCGTGGTCTCCAACCACCACATCCTGCTCGACGGCTGGTCCATGCCGCTGCTCATGCGGGATCTGCTGGTGCTCTACGCGGCGCACGCCGATGCCAATGTGCTGCCCGCGGCGCGCTCCTACCGACACTTCCTGGAATGGACCAGGCAGCAGGATCACGCCGCCTCGGTGGCCGCGTGGACGGTTGCGCTGCGCGGTGTCAGCGAACCGACGCTGCTGTCGCGCCCAGATGCGAGCCGCGAAATCACCGCGCTGTCCGGCGAATACTTCTTCGAGCTGGACGAGCAGGCGACCGCGCGACTGACCGCACTCGCTGCCTCGCTCGGCGTCACCCCGAATACCGTGCTGCAGGTCGCCTGGGGCTTGTTGATCGGCCGGATGACCAGCCGTGACGATGTGCTGTTCGGCACCACGGTGTCCGGCCGTCCGGCCCAGCTGTCCGGCGTCGAATCGATGGTCGGCCTGTTCATCAACACCGTTCCGGTGCGGGTGCGCTTCGATCCGTCGGAATCGGTGGAGCAGTTGCTCACCCGGACCCAGGGCGAGCAAGCGGATCTGCTCGATCACCACTACGTCGGCCTGGCCGATATCCAGTCCGCCGCCGGTATCGGCGGCCTGTTCGACACGCTGGTGGTCTTCGAGTCCTACCCGGTCGATGCCGAGGGCATCCGGGCGCAGGCCGCCGATATCGATGGCATGGCCGTGGTCGACATGCAGGCCGCCGATGCCACGCACTATCCGTTGACCCTGATCGCGCAGCTGGACTCCCAGCTGCGGATTCGCGCGGGCTACCTGCGCGACCTGTTCGACGAGCCGACGGTGCGCCGCATCGCCGATCGACTGGTGCGGGTACTCAGCGCGATCACCACCGAGCCCGCCGCGCCGGTCGGGGATATCGAACTGCTCGACACCGCCGAGCGCGAACTCGTGGTGTCCGGTTGGAACGACACCGCGCACCAGGTGGACGCGGTGGCCACGCTGGTCTCGATGTTCGAGGCCCAGCTCGCTGCGTCGCCGGACGCGACCGCGCTGACCTTCGAGGGGACGAGTCTGACCTACGCCGAGTTCGGCGCTCAGGTCTTCCGCCTCGCGCGCTGGCTCATCGAACGCGGTGTCGGCGCGGAATCGTATGTGGCCCTTGGTATGCGCCGGTCCATCGATCTGGTGGTCGGCATGTACGCGGTGGCCGTGGCCGGTGGCGCGTATGTGCCGCTGGATCCGGACCATCCGGCCGAGCGCACGGAATACATTCTCGCCACCGCCGATCCGGTCTGTGTGCTGACCTCCGGTGACGATCTGAAGATCGATACCGCCCAGGTGCGCATCGATCTGCTCGACCTGTTCGGGCTGTCGGACCAGCCGGTGACCGAGGCGGAACGGCGGGTGTCGCTGCGGCCGTCGAATACCGCGTACGTGATCTTCACCTCGGGTTCGACGGGTCGGCCGAAGGGTGTGGCGGTCAGCCACGCCGCGATCGTGAACCGTCTGGTGTGGATGCAGTCGGCCTTCGGGCTAACCAGCGCCGACGCCGTATTGCAGAAGACGCCCGCCACCTTCGACGTTTCGGTGTGGGAGTTCTTCTGGCCGTTGCAGATCGGTGCGCGCCTGGTCATCGCGAGGCCGGACGGGCATCGCGATCCGGCCTACCTCGCCGAGATCATTACCGCGGAGCGGGTCACCGTCACCCACTTCGTGCCGTCCATGCTGTCGGTCTTCGTGGCCGATGCCACTGCGGCGCTGAGTGATCCGGCGCGCGCGGCGCGGTCTGATTCGCTGCGGCTGGTATTCGCCTCCGGTGAGGCGCTACCGCCCAAGCCCGCGCATCGCCTGCGCGAACTGACCGGCGCGGCGCTGCACAACCTGTACGGCCCGACCGAGGCCGCGGTCGACGTCACCTTCCACGAGGTGGTCGCGACCGATACCGACACCGTGCCGATCGGTGCGCCGGTCTTCAATACCCAGGTGTACGTGCTGGATTCGCGGTTGCGTCCGGTTCCGGTCGGTGTCGCGGGTGAGCTGTATCTCGCGGGCACCCAGCTGGCGCGCGGTTATGTCGCGCGTCCGGATCTGACCAGTGATCGGTTCGTGGCGAACCCGTTCGCCAGCGATGGTGCGCGCATGTACCGCACCGGCGACCTGGTGGCCTGGACGGCCGACGGTGAGCTGGATTACCTGGGCCGCACCGACTTCCAGGTGAAGCTGCGTGGTCTGCGCATCGAACTCGGGGAGATCGAATCGGCGCTCACCGCGCTGGACGAGATCGCCCAGGCCGTCGTGGTGGTGCGCAGTGATCAGCACACCGGCGATCAGCTCGTCGCGTATGTCATCGCGACGCCGAACCTGCGGCTGGATATCGAGGCGGCGCGCGAGGATCTGGCGCGGCAGTTGCCCGCGTACATGGTCCCGTCGGTGGTCATCGTGCTCGATGCCTTCCCGCTCAACGCCTCCGGCAAGCTGGATCGAAAGGCGTTGCCCGCACCGGTATTCGAGGCCGCGGTCTTCCGTGCGCCGACCACGCCGGTCGAGGAGATCATCGCGGCCACCTACGCCGACGTGCTCGGCCTGGAACGCGTCGGCCTCGACGACGACTTCTTCGCACTCGGCGGCAACTCGCTGAGCGCCACCCAGGTCGCCGCCCGGCTCTCGGCCGCACTGGATACCGATCTCGGTGTCCGCGAACTGTTCGAGGCGTCCACGGTGGCCGCCCTCGCGGCCCGCGCGGAGTTGCGGGCCGGCGCCGGTGCGCGCACGGCCCTGGTGCCACAGCAGCGCCCCGAGCGGGTGCCGCTGTCGCTGGCACAGCAGCGCATGTGGTTCCTCAACCGCTTCGATCCGGAATCGGCCGTGGACAATATCCCGGCCGCGGTCCGGCTGTCCGGTCTGCTCGACCGGCAGGCACTGCAGATCGCGGTCGCCGATGTGCTGGCCCGCCACGAATCGCTGCGCACCTTCTACCCGGAACACGACGGCACCGGCTACCAGCAGACCGTCTCCACCGGCCGGGTGATCCCGGATCTGACGTCGATCGATGTCACCGAAGCCGAACTGCCGCAGCGCGTTGCGGAGGTCATCCTGACCGGCTTCGATGTCACCGCCGAAGTCCCGTTCCGGGCCAAGCTGTTCGAGATCAGCCCGACCGAACATGTGCTCGCCCTGGTGGTGCACCACATTTCGGCCGACGGCTTCTCGATGGGTCCGCTCACCCGCGATGTGATGACGGCCTACGCGGCCCGCGTCGAGGGCGGCGAGCCCGCCTGGCGGCCGCTCGAGGTGCAGTACGCCGACTTCGCGCTGTGGCAGCGGGCGGTGCTCGGCGCCGAATCCGATCCGGAATCGGTGATCTCGGCGCAGATCGAGTTCTGGTCCGAGACCCTGCGCGGCCTGCCCGAACAGCTCGACCTGCCCGCCGACCGGCCGCGTCCGGCGGTGGCATCGGGTCGCGGTGCCACGCACGTCTTCGAGATCGATGCCGAAACCCACGGCAAGCTCACTGAACTCGCGCGTACCCGGGGTACGACGCTGTTCATGGTCGCGCACACCGCGCTGGCTGTGCTGCTGTCGCGGTTGTCCGGCGAGGAAGATATCGCGATCGGTACGCCCATCGCCGGACGTGGTGAGCGCGCGCTCGACGATCTCATCGGCATGTTCGTCAACACCCTGGTGCTGCGGACCCCGATCGACGGCACCGCCACCTTCACCGAACTGCTGCGCACCGTGCGTGCCATCGATATCGGCGCATTCGGACATGCCGACCTGCCGTTCGAGCGGCTGGTGGAGATCCTGAACCCGGCCCGTTCGCAGGCGCGGCATCCGCTGTTCCAGGTGATGCTGTCGTTCCAGAACACCGGCCAGAACAGTCTGGAGCTTCCGGGACTCACGGTCAGCGCGGTCGATCTGCCGATCGATGTGGCCAAATTCGATCTGCAGCTGGTGCTTTCGGAGCAGACCGCGACCCCGATCACCACCACCAACGGTGCCGGTACCACCGTCGCCCCATCGGGCATTGCCGCCGAATTGATCTACGCCACCGATCTTTTCGACGCCGACACCATGGCGGCGTTCGGACAGCGGTTCAACCGGCTGCTGCGAGCCGTCGCGACCGAACCGGATCGGGCCATCGGTGATATCGATCTGCTCGACGCGGACGAAGCCGAACTGGCACTGCGTGGTTGGAACGACACCGAGCGCGATCTCGGTGCGGTCGGCACACTGGTCGACGAATTCGCCCGGCAGGCGGCGGCGACGCCGGATGCGGTCGCGATCGTGGATCCGGCGACCGGAACCTCGTTCACCTACGCCGAATTCGGTGCCCGCGTGCACCGCTTGGCGCGGCGCCTCATCGCGGACGGGGTCGGCCCGGAAAGCCTGGTGGCCCTCGGTTTGCGGCGCTCGGTGGACCTCGTGGTCGCGGCCTATGCCGTGCACGAGGCCGGTGCCGGCTATGTGCCGCTCGATCTCGATCAGCCCGCGGAGCGGATCGGGTATGTGCTCGAGTCCGCGGCACCGGTCTGTGTACTGACCACTTCGCGTGACGACTTCGACGGCACCGGTCTGCCCATCCTCGTCATCGATGACCTGGATCTGTCCGAGTACTCGGACGAGCCGGTCGCCGATGCGGAGCGGATCGCGCCGTTGCGGTCGGAGAACACCGCGTACGTGATCTTCACGTCCGGTTCGACGGGTCGGCCGAAGGGTGTGGCGCTGCCGCATGCCGCCGTCGTCAACCAGATCCGTTGGATCACCGGTGAATACGGCATCGGTGCCGATGACGTGGTGTTGTTCAAGACCCCGGCGACCTTCGACGTGTCGGTGTGGGAACTGTTCGGCCCGTTGTCGACTGGCGGTCGGATTGTGGTCGCGAGCCCGGACGGGCATCGCGACCCGCAGTACCTGGCCGACGTGATCGCGGCCGAACGGGTCACCATGACCTCGTTCGTGCCCTCGATGCTGAGTGTCTTCGCGAGCAGTGTGGACGCGGCCGTCGGTAGCGAGGCGCTGGCATCGCTGCGTGCGCTCCTCATTGCCGGTGAGGCCTTCACCGCCGATGCCGCGACCGCTATCCGCCGGGTCAGCTCGGCCGAGCTCTACAACCTGTACGGTCCGACCGAATTCACCGTCCACGCGACCCACGGTCCGGTGGCCGACCAGATCGACGGCGCGGTGCCGATCGGCCTGCCGGTGTGGAATTCGCAGGCGTACGTCCTGGACTCGCGTTTGCACCCGGTCGCGCCGGGTGTCGCGGGTGAGTTGTATCTGGCCGGTGCGCAGTTGGCGCGCGGCTACTTCGGTCGCACGGATCTGACCGCGGATCGCTTCGTGGCCAACCCGTTCGGCGCACCGGGCGCTCGCATGTACCGCACCGGTGACCTGGTGACCCGGGCCACCGACGGTGCCATCGAATACCTCGGCCGGACCGACTTCCAGGTCAAGCTGCGTGGTCTGCGCATCGAGCTGGGGGAGATCGAAACCGCCCTCACCGCACATGATTCGGTGGCTCGAGCCGTGGCACTGGTGCGTTCGGATGCCAGGACCGGCGATCAGCTGGTCGGCTACGTGGTGCCCGCGAATGGCGCCACCGTCGACATAGCCGAACTGCGTACGCACCTGACCGCGCAACTGCCGTCGTACATGGTCCCCGCGGCGCTCATGGTGCTCGATGCCATGCCGTTGAACCCCAACGGCAAACTCGATCGCCGCGCACTGCCCGAACCCGCCTTCGAGGCCAAGGAATTCCGGGCACCGTCCACCCCGATCGAAGAAATCGTGGCCGACACCTTCGCCGAGGTGCTGGGTCTGTCGACCGCGGACGGCGCGCGTCCGGTGGGCTTGGACGACGACTTCTTCGACCTCGGCGGCAACTCGCTGATCGCCACCCAGGTGGTCGCGCGCCTCGGCGCCGCACTCGACACCCGCATTCCGGTGCGGATGCTGTTCGAGGCGCCGAATGTCGCCGCGCTCGCCGCGCGGATGGAGGGGCAGCAGGGTAGCGGCCGACGTCGAGAACTGACGGCCGGGCCACGGCCGGAACAGATTCCGCTGTCGCTGGCCCAGCAGCGGATGTGGTTCCTCAACCGCTTCGACAACCAGACCGCCGTCAACAACATTCCGCTGGCCGTCCGGCTCACCGGCGCACTCGACACCGATGCGCTGCGCCTGGCCGTCACCGATGTGATGGACCGGCACGAGGTGTTGCGCACCGTCTACCCGGAGACCGCGGACGGTCAGGGTGTGCAGGTCGTACTGCCCACCGGTCAGGTTCACCTCGACCTGAACCCGGTCGTGGTGTCCGAGACCGATATTCGCGCTCGCATCAGCGAGCTGGTGCTGACCGGCTTCGACGTGACCGCTGATGTTCCGGTGCGCGCCAAGCTGTTCCGGCTCGCGGCGCCGGCGGGAGCGGAGCCTGCGCAGCGACCAGAAGACACAGATGGCTCTGTGTCAGGCATCCACGTGCTGGTCTTGGTGGTGCACCACATTTCCGGTGACGGCTGGTCGGTGCGTCCGCTGGCCCGCGATGTGATGGTCGCCTACGCGGCCCGCAACCGCGGCGAATCGCCTGCCTGGGCGCCGCTGCCGGTGCAGTACGCCGATTTCGCGCTCTGGCAGCGCGACACCCTCGGCTCCGAGGACGATCCGGAATCGCTGATCGCCCAGCAGGTCGCGTACTGGTCGCGGAATCTGGCGGGGCTGCCCGACCAGCTGGATCTGCCGTCGGATCGTTCGCGTCCGGCCGTCGCGTCCAACCGCGGTGATGTCTACGAATTCGGCATCGACGCGCAGTTGCTGACCGGGCTCAACGCACTGGCCCGCGCGAATGGCGCGAGCCTGTTCATGGTGGTGCACGCGGCGTTCGCTGCCCTATTGTCGCGGTTGTCCGGCAGCGACGATATCGCCATCGGTACCGCGATCGCGGGTCGCGGTGAGGCCGTGCTCGACGATGCGATCGGCATGTTCGTCAATACCCTCGTGTTGCGCACGCCGGTCGATGCGGGTGCGTCCTTCACCGATGTGGTCGCGCGGGCCCGGGAAACCGATCTGGCCGCCTTCGGCCACGCCGACCTGCCGTTCGAGCGCCTGGTCGACATCCTGAACCCGGCTCGTTCGCAGGCCCGGCATCCGCTGTTCCAGGTGATGCTGTCGTTCCAGAACACCGGTGAGGCATCGTTCGAGCTGCCGGGTCTCGAGGTGGCCGGTGTGCCGCTCGACGTGGTGACCGCGAAGTTCGATCTGCACCTGAACCTCGCCGACCGGTTCGACGCGGCCGGGAACGCGGACGGTATGACCGCCGAATTCGCCTACGCGACCGATATGTTCGACGCGAAGACGATCGCCGGTGTCGCCAAGCGCCTGGTCCGCCTGCTGCATGCGGTGGTCGCGGATCCGGCCGTCGCGGTCGGCGACGTCGAACTGCTGGATGTCGACGAGCGTCGCAGCGTGCTCGAAAAGTGGAACGAGACGGCCGCTGTCGTCGATGCCGAGGCCACGCTGGTCTCGATGTTCGAGGAGCAGGCGGCCCGGAGCCCGCAGGCGACCGCGCTGACGTTCGAGGGGACGAGTCTGTCCTACGGTGAGTTCGCCGCGCAAGTGAATCGCCTTGCCCGGCACCTGCTTTCGCTGGGTGTCGGACCCGATTCGATGGTCGCGCTCGGCATGCGCCGGTCCTTCGAGCTGGTGATCGGCATGTACGCGGTGAGCGTGGCCGGTGGCGCGTATGTGCCGCTGGATCCGGATAATCCGGCCGACCGCACCCGGTATGTGCTCGACACCGCGCAGCCGGTCTGCGTGCTGACCACCGGCGCCGACGAGTTCGACGCGGGTACCACAATGGCGCTGGATATCGCGGCACTGGATCTCTCGGCATACTCCGCCGAGCCGCTGAGCGATGCGGAACGTCTTGCGCCGCTGCGGCCGTCGAATACCGCGTACGTGATCTTCACTTCGGGTTCGACCGGTCGGCCGAAGGGGGTCGCGGTCAGCCATGCCGCGATCGTCAACCGCCTGGTGTGGATGCAGGCCGAATACGGGCTGGATCGCGGCGATGTGGTGCTGCAGAAGACCCCCGCCACCTTCGATGTGTCGGTATGGGAATTCTGGTGGCCGCTGCAGGTCGGCGCGCGCCTGGTCATCGCGCGGCCGGACGGCCATCGCGATCCGGCCTACCTGGTGCGCACCATTGCCGACGAGCAGGTCACCACGGTGCACTTCGTGCCGTCCATGCTCTCGGTCTTCGTGACCGACGACCGGGTGAGCGAATGCTTCGACCTGCGTAATGTTTTCGCCTCCGGCGAGGCGCTGCCGGCGGTGACCGCACAGCGGTTGCGCGAGCTGACCGGTGTCTGGCTGCACAACCTGTACGGTCCGACCGAGGCCGCGGTCGACGTCACCTATCACGAGGTGACCGATGCCGATACCGTCTCGGTCCCGATCGGCGCTCCGGTGTTCAACACCCAGGTGTACGTGCTGGATTCGCGGCTGCACCCGGTTCCGGTCGGTGTCGCCGGTGAGCTGTACCTCGCGGGCGATCAGCTGGCGCGTGGCTATGTGGCGCGTCCGGATCTGACCGCGGATCGCTTCGTCGCCAACCCGTTCGGCACCGGTGCGCGGATGTACCGCACCGGTGACCTCGTCACCTGGACCGCCAGTGGTGAGTTGGAATATCTGGGCCGCACCGACTTCCAGGTGAAGCTGCGCGGTTTGCGCATCGAGCTCGGCGAGATCGAATCGGCGCTCACCGCGCTGGAGCCGATCGCGCAGGCGGCCGTGGTGGTCCGCTCCGATGACCGCCTCGGCGATCAGCTGGTCGGCTATGTGATCGCGGCGGCGGATCGTGCGGTCGATATCGACCAGGTGCGTGCCGAACTCGCGGGTGAGCTGCCCGCGTACATGGTGCCGACGGCCTTCGTCGTCCTGGACGCGTTCCCGCTCAACGCCTCCGGCAAGCTGGATCGCAAGGCGCTGCCCGCGCCGGTGTTCGAGGCGAAGGTATTCCGCGCACCGTCCACCCCGATCGAGGAGATCGTGGCGGGCGTCTTCAGCGATGTGCTCGGGGTCGCGCGCGTCGGCCTCGACGACGACTTCTTCGAACTCGGCGGCAACTCGCTGCTGGCCACCCAGGTGACCGCACGCATCGGCGCGGCGCTGGATACCCAGCTCGCGGTCCGCGATCTGTTCGAGGCATCGACCGTCGCCGCGCTGTCGGCCAAGGCCGAACACAATGCCGGATCCGGCCGCAGCCGGCCGCGGCTGGTCGCGGGGGAGCGTCCGGCCCGGGTGCCGCTCTCGCCCGCGCAGCAGCGGTACTGGTTCCTCAACCAGTTCGATACGACCACCTCGGCCGTGGACAATATTCCGCTCGCGGTGCGGTTGTCCGGCGCGCTGGATGTGGCGGCACTGGAGCAGGCGGTCGGCGACGTATTCGCCCGGCACGAGGTGCTGCGGACCACCTACCCGAGTTCGGCCAGTGGCCCGCACCAGGTGATCCTGCCCGCCGATCAGGCCACCCCGGAGCTGACCGTCATCGATATCTCGGAGTCGGACCTGGTGGGCACGGTGATCGAATTCGCGCTCACCACCTTCGATGTCACCGTGCAGGTGCCGCTGAAGGTGGCCCTGTTCCGGCTCGCCGAACAGGATCACGTACTGGCGTTCACGGTGCACCATGTCGCGGCCGACGGTTCGTCGATGGGTCCGCTGGCCCGCGATGTGATGACGGCGTATGTGGCGCGGGCCCAGGGTGAGATCCCGCAGTGGCAGCCGCTGCCGGTGCAATATGCCGATTACGCGCTGTGGCAGCGTGCGGTGCTCGGTTCCGAGGAGGATCCGGAATCGCTCGCGGCGCAGCAGGTCGCCTACTGGCAGTCCGCGCTCGCGGGTATGCCCGATCAGCTCGAACTGCCCGCCGACCGGCCGCGCCCGCCAGCACAGTCGTTCCAGGGCAAGGCGATTCGTTTCGAGATCGCACCGGACAAGCACGCCCGGCTGCACGAGCTGGCGCGGGCCAATCACGCCTCGCTGTTCATGGTCGTGCACGCGGCGCTGGCCGTCCTGCTTGCGCGGCTGTCGGGTACCGATGACATCGCGGTCGGCACCCCGATCGCGGGTCGCGGTGAACGTGAGCTCGACGATCTGATCGGTATGTTCGTCAACACCTTGGTGTTCCGTACGAACCTCGAGCCCGGTGATACCTTCGCCGACCTGCTCGCCGATGTGCGCGAGCGGGACCTGGAGGCCTTCGCGAACGCCGATGTGCCGTTCGAGCGGTTGGTCGAGGTGCTCAACCCGGAGCGCTCGACCGCGCGCAACCCGCTGTTCCAGGTGGGACTTTCGTTCCAGAACCTGGCCGAGACCACCTTTACGCTGCCCGGCCTGTCGGTCAGCGCGGTGAACTTCGATTCGCAGCTGGCCAAGACCGACCTGCACGTCACGCTGTACGACCGCTACGCCGAGGACGGCACGCCCGCCCAGATTCTCACCGAATTCGGTTACGCCATCGACCTGTTCGATGAGGCGACGGTGCAGGGCTTCGCCGACCGCTTCGTCTTGGTGCTCGATGCCGTACTGGCCGATCCGGATGTGCGGGTCGGCGAGATCGATCTGCTCTCACCCGCCGAGAACGCGCGAATTCTGCGCGCCTGGAACGACACCGCGCATCCGCTCGATATCGACGCCTCGACCACGCTGGTGTCGCTGTTGGACGCCACGGTGGCGGCGAGCCCGGATGCGGTGGCGCTGGTAGCCGACGACACGACGCTCACCTACGCCGAATTGGATGCCAGGACCAACCGCCTTGCGCGCCACCTGATCACCCTCGGTGTTGGTGCGGAAGACCGAGTGGCGCTGGCCATCCGGCGCTCGGTGGATCTCGTGGTCGCCATGTACGCGGTGGCGAAATCGGGTGCGGCGTATGTGCCGATCGATCCCGATCAGCCCGCCGAGCGCATCGACTACATCCTGCGCACCGCGGCACCGGTCTGCGTGCTGACCACCGGCCGCGACGCTTTCGACAGCGCCGTGACCGAGGTGGTGTCGATCGACGAGTTGGATCTGTCCGGCGTCGCGGCCGATGCGATCTCCGACGGTGAGCGGCTGCGACCGCTGGCGGCGGCGAATACGGCGTATGTGATCTTCACCTCGGGCTCCACCGGTCAGCCGAAGGGCGTCGCGGTGCCGCATGCGGCGATCGTCAACCAGTTGCTGTGGAAGACCGCCGAATTCGGCCTCGGTGCCGATGACGCGGTGCTGCTCAAGACCGCGGCCACCTTCGACCTGTCGGTCTGGGAGTTCTGGTCGGCCGCCGTCTGCGGTGGTCGTCTGGTCATCGCCGACGCCGATGGTCATCGCGATCCCGCCTACCTCAACGACCTGATGCGTTCCACCGGCGTCACGACACTGCATGTGGTGCCGTCGATGCTCGACGCACTGCTCACCGAATCCGGTCGCCACCTGCCGCCGTCGTTGCAGCGGGTGCTGGCGATCGGTGAGGCGCTGCCCGCGATGACCGCACAGCGCTTCCGGCTGGACAACGCGGCCGAGCTGTTCAACCTGTACGGGCCCACCGAGGCCGCGGTGTCGATCACCGCGCACACCGTCACCGACGCCGACACCGTGTCGGTGCCGATCGGTGGACCGGAGTGGAACAGCCAGGTGTACGTGCTGGATTCGCGGCTGCGTCCGGTTCCGGTCGGTGTCTCCGGTGAGTTGTATCTGGCCGGTGCGCAATTGGCGCGCGGATACTTCGGACGCGTGGATCTGACCGCGGATCGCTTCGTGGCCAACCCGTTCGGCGCGGGTACCCGGATGTACCGGACTGGTGACCTGGTGGCCTGGAATGCCGCCGGTGAGCTGGAGTATCGCGGCCGCACCGACTTCCAGGTGAAGATCCGTGGCTTCCGCATCGAACTCGGTGAGATCGAAGCGGCCCTGTTGCGGCAGCCCGAGGTTTCGGCCACGGCGGTGCTCGCACACACCGACCCGAATCTGGGTGACCGGCTGGTCGCCTATGTGGTGACCCAATCCGGTGAACTCGACAGCGGGCAGCTGCAATCGGCATTGGCCGCCGAGCTGCCGTCCTACATGGTGCCGACGGTCTTTATCGCGCTCGATGCGCTGCCGTTGAACGCGAACGGCAAGCTGGATCGCAAGGCGCTGCCGGAGCCCACCTTCGAGAAGGCGGTCTTCCGCGCGCCGGTCACCCCGATCGAGGAGATCGTCGCGAACACCTTTGCCGAGGTGCTGCACCTCGGTTCGGGAGCGCATGCGCGCCAGCTCGGCCTGGATGACGACTTCTTCGCGTGGGGCGGCAACTCGCTGCTCGCGACCCAGGTCGCGGCCCGCCTCGGCGCGGCACTGAACACCCGTGTCCCGGTGCGGCTGCTGTTCGAGGCGCCGACCGTCGGCGCACTGGCCATCCGGGTCGAACAGCAGGCCGACGGGCATGGGCGGCACGCCCTGGTCGCCGGTCCACGGCCGGAACATATTCCGCTGTCGCTGGCACAGCAGCGGATGTGGTTCCTCAACCGCTTCGACACCCAGTCCGCCGCCTACAACGTCCCGATCGCGGTGCGACTGACCGGCGCGCTCGATGTGGACGCACTGCGCGCCGCGATCACGGATCTGGTGCGCAGGCACGAGGTCTTGCGCACCATCTACCCGGAGACCGAATCGGGTCCGGTGCAGCTGATTCTGCCGGTGGGACAGGCGATTCCGGAGCTGGACATCCGGACGGTCACCCCCGATCAGATCGAATCCGCCGTGATCGAGTTGATTTCGGCGCCGTTCGACGTCACCGCCGAGGTGCCGGTGCGGGTGCGGTTGTTCGAGATCGACACCGAGAGTTCGGCTCCCGAGTTCGTGATCGCGATGGTCGTGCATCACATCGCCGGTGACGGTTCCTCGATGGGACCGCTGACGCGCGATCTGATGACGGCGTACGTGGCGCGCTCGGCGGGTGTCGCACCCAACTGGGCGCCGCTGGCGGTCCAATACGCGGATTACAGCATCTGGCAGCGCGAGCTGCTCGGCAACGAGGACGATCCGGATTCGCTGATGTCCAAGCAGGTCGCCTACTGGCGGACCGCGCTGGCCGAGCTGCCGGAGCAGTTGGACCTGCCCGCGGATCGTCCGCGGCCCGCGGTGCAGTCCTTCGCCGGTGGCACCGTCACGGTGCGCATCGACGCCGATACCCACCGCGGTCTCGGCGACGTGGCGCAGGGCGAGGGCGCGACGCTGTTCATGGTCGTGCACACGGCGCTGGCCGTCCTGCTGTCGCGGTTGTCCGGCACGCAGGACATCGCGATCGGTACGCCGATGGCGGGCCGGGGTGAGGCGGCGCTGAACGATCTGATCGGCACATTCATCAATACGTTGGTGTTCCGGACCCGACTGGATTCGGCTGAGTCGTTCACGGATCTGCTCAGGCGGCAGCGCGAAACCGACATCCAAGCGTTCGCGCATGCCGACGTGCCGTTCGAGCGGTTGGTCGAGGTGCTGAACCCGGTGCGGTCGCAGGCGCGGCATCCGCTGTTCCAGGTGGGTCTGTCGTTCCAGAACCTGGCTCAGACCACCTTGGAATTGCCGGATCTCACGGTCTCCGCCGTGGAGTTCGATACCCGTCTGTCGCAGTTCGATCTGCACCTGATCCTCACCGACCTGTACGACGAGTCCGGGGCTCCCGCGGGCATCAGCGGCGTATTCACCTACGCCACCGACTTGTTCGACCGGAGCACGGTCGAAGGGTTCGCGGACCGGTTCACCAGGCTGCTCGGCGAGATCATCACCGCGCCGCGCACGGTGGTGGGCGAACTCGAGCTGCTCACTCCGGTGGAGCGGGAACAGATGCTGGCCGGCTGGAACGCCACCACGCATACGGTGGCGCCCGAGCTGCTGCTCGACGGGTACCGGCGCGCCGCCGCGGCGCATCCGGATGCCGTCGCAGTGGTCTTCGAGGGCGCCGAGCTTACCTACCGCGAATTCGACGAACGGGTGAACAAGCTTGCCCGCCTGTTGATTTCGCGGGGTGTCGGTGCCGAGTCGCTGGTCGGTCTCGCCGTTCGGCGCTCGCTCGATCTGGTCGTCGGCATGTACGCGATCGTCGCGGCCGGTGGCGCGTATGTACCGCTGGATCCGGATCATCCGGCGGAGCGGATCGCGCACATCCTGGATACCGCCCAGCCCGCGTGCGTGGTCACCACCGTGGCCGACGCGGTGCCGGTCCCGGCGGACATCCCGGTGCTCGAACTGGATTCGCTGGAGCTGGACGGGTTCTCGTCCGCGCCGATCGAACCCGGTGAGCTGCTGCGCCCGGTCACCGAGGACAACTCGGCTTATGTCATCTTCACCTCGGGTTCGACCGGTCGTCCGAAGGGCGTCGCGGTATCGCACGGGGCGATCAACAACCAGATCGAATGGATGCTCGCGGAGTACCCGCTCGGCCCGGACGACGTGTACCTGCAGAAGACCGCGACCACGTTCGATGTGTCGCTGTGGGGCTACTTCATGCCACTGCGCGCGGGCGCGAAGCTGGTGGTCGCCACCCACGACGGCCATCGTGACCCGGTCTATGTGGCGGATGCGATCGCCGCGCACGGGGTTACGGTCACCGACTTCGTGCCGTCCATGCTGACGGTGTTCGCCGCGCAGCTGGCGGCGGGCTCCTGCCCGACCCTGCGGGACGTGTTCGTGATCGGTGAGGCGCTGCCGCCGGAAACGGTGACGGCGTGGCGGGCCGTTTCGGACGCGGTACTGCACAACCTGTACGGGCCGACGGAGGCCGCGGTGTCGGTGACCTACTGGCCCGCGCGCGATACCGATGTGCGCACCGTGCCGATCGGCTTGCCGCAGTGGAACACTCAGGTGTTCGTCTTGGATTCGCGGCTGCGGCCGGTGCCCGCCGGTGTCGCCGGTGAGCTGTATCTGGCCGGTGATCAGCTGGCCCGCGGTTACGTCGCGCGCCCGGATCTGACCTCGGATCGCTTCGTGGCCAACCCGTTCGCGCCCGGCGAGCGGATGTACCGCACCGGCGACCTGGTGGTCTGGCGTGCACCCGCGGGTGCGGGTCAGCGCCTGGAATACCTGGGGCGCACCGACTTCCAGGTGAAGTTCCGCGGCCAGCGGATCGAGCTCGGCGAGATCGAGACGGCGCTGCTGGCACATGCCGCGGTGAGCCAGGCGGTGGCACTGGTGGCCGCCTCGGCGCTGGGTGACCAGTTGGTCGCGTATGTCGTGCCCGCGCCGGGACAGTCGGTCGAGCAGCGCGAGCTGCTGGCCGCGGTATCGGATGCGCTTCCGGCATACATGGTTCCGGCGGCCATCGTCGTGCTCGACGCCTTCCCGCTGAATTCGAGCGGCAAGCTCGACCGCAAGGCGCTGCCCGAACCGAGCTTCACCAGTCGCGAATTCCGTGCCCCGGCAACGCCGGTGGAGGAGATCGTGGCGGGCGTCTTCGGCGATGTGCTCGGTATCGAGCGTGTCGGTGCCGACGACGACTTCTTCGCGCTCGGCGGCAACTCGCTGGTCGCCACCCAGGTGGTCGGCCGGTTGAGCGCCGCGATCGGTGGGCGGGTGCCGGTGCGCGCGCTGTTCGAGGCGCCCACCGTGGCGGCCCTCGCGGTGAAGCTGGAGCAGCTCTCCGGTGTCGGCGAGCGGCGGGCGCTGGTCGCCGCCGCGCGGCCGGATCCGGTGCCGTTGTCGCTGGCGCAGCAGCGGATGTGGTTCCTGAACCGTTTCGACACCGAGTCGGCGGCCTACAACCTGCCCATCGCGGTCCGGTTGACCGGTGCGCTGGATGTCGATGCGCTGCGCGCGGCGATGGCGGATCTGGTCGGCAGGCACGAGATTCTGCGGACGGTGTACCCGGAGACCGTGGGTGCCCCGGCGCAGGTGATTCTCCCGGCGGCGCAGGCCGTTCCGGCGCTGGAGCTGCGGCCGATCGCGGCCGCGGAGCTGGAATCCACGGTGATCACGGTGATGGCGGCGCCATTCGACGTCACCGCCGAGGTGCCGGTGCGGGTCGAGCTGTTCCAGGTGATGGACGCACCCGCCGCTGTGTCATCGGGTCACTCCGCAGGCTCTGCTCCTGCCCCAGCCGAGTTCGTGCTGGTGCTCGTGGTGCACCACATCGCGGGTGACGGTTCGTCGATGGGCCCGTTGACCCGGGATCTGATGACGGCGTACGCGGCCCGCTCGGTCGGCGAATCCCCGACGTGGGCGCCGCTGCCGGTGCAGTACGCGGACTACGCCATCTGGCAGCGCGAGCTGCTCGGCAGCGAGGACGATCCGGAGTCGTTGGCGGCCAAGCAGATCGCCTACTGGCGGTCGGCATTGGCGGATGTGCCGGATCAGCTGGATCTGCCCTCGGATCGTCCGCGTCCGGCCGTGCAGTCCTTCACCGGCGGCAAGGTCGAGCTGAGCATCGACGCGGAAACGCACCGTGCGCTGGTCGGTCTGGCCCGCGCCGAGGGCGCGACGCTGTTCATGGTGGTGCACACCGCGTTCGCGGTACTGCTCTCGCGGCTCTCGGGCACCGATGACATCGCGATCGGTACCCCGATGGCCGGCCGTGGTGAGGCCGCGCTCGATGATCTGATCGGCATGTTCGTGAACACCTTGGTATTCCGTACCCAGCTGGATCGCGACGAGCCCTTCACCGAGCTGCTCGGCCGGCAGCGCGAAACGGATATCCAGGCGTTCGCGCATGCGGATGTGCCGTTCGAGCGGTTGGTCGAGGTGCTGAACCCGGTGCGGTCGCAGGCGCGGCATCCGCTGTTCCAGGTGGGTCTGTCGTTCCAGAACCTGGCGCGGACCAGACTGGAACTGCCCGGACTCACGGTGGCCGGATTCGATATCGACACCCAGTTGTCGCAGTTCGATCTGCATCTGATCGTGGCGGACAGCTACGACGAGGATGGCATTGCGTCCGGTATCGGCGGGTACTTCACCTACGCCACCGACCTGTTCGACTCGGATACCGTCCGTGGCTTCGCCGATCGCTTCGCCCGCGTGCTCACGGAGATCATCGCGGCGCCGCGCACCGCGGTCGGCGATCTCGAGATCATGGCTGCCGACGAACGCCGCGCACTGGTCGCCGGTCGGAATGCGACAGCGCACCAGGTGGATTCGTCCGCGACGCTGGCGTCGCTGCTGGATCGAACCGTTGCGGCCACGCCGGACGCGGTGGCGCTGGTCGGTGACGACGGCACCGCCGTCGCCTATGGCGAGCTCGCTGCTCGGGTGAATCAGCTTGCCCGGCATCTGATTTCGCTGGGTGTCGGACCGGAAGCGCGAGTGGCGCTCGCGCTGCGCCGCTCGGTGGACCTGGTGGTCGCGATGTACGCGGTGACCCAGGCCGGTGGCGCGTACGTGCCGCTGGATCCGGATCAGGTGGGTGAGCGGACCGACTACATTCTCGAGACCGCTCGGCCACTGTGTGTGGTGACCAACGCCGACACCGATTTCCAGACCTCGGTGACCGAGGTGGTCCGGATGGACGCACTCGCGGATGTCGCGGACGCGCCGATCACGGATGCGGAGCGGATCGCGCCATTGCGCGCGGCGAATACGGCGTACGTGATCTTCACCTCGGGTTCGACCGGCCGCCCCAAGGGCGTCGCGGTGCCGCATGCGGCCATCGTCAACCAGTTGCTGTGGAAGACAGCCGAATTCGGCCTCGGTGCCGATGACGCGGTGCTGCTGAAGACGGCCGCGACGTTCGACCTGTCGGTGTGGGAGTTCTGGTCGGCGGCGGTTTCCGGTGGCCGACTGGTCATCGCGTCCGCCGACGGACATCGCGATCCGTCCTACCTCAACACGCTGATGCGTGATACCGCCGTCACCACCCTGCATGTGGTGCCGTCGATGTTGGATGCCCTGCTGACCGAATCGGACGGACAGCTGCCCGAGTCGTTGCGCCGGGTGCTCGCCATCGGTGAGGCGCTGCCCGCGGCGACGGCACAGCGGTTCCGGGAGTCGAACGCGGCCACCTTGTTCAACCTCTACGGCCCGACCGAGGCCGCGGTCTCGATCACCAACCACGAGGTGACCGCTGCGGATACCGTCTCGGTGTCGATCGGTGCCCCGGAGTGGAACAGCCGTGTCTATGTGCTGGATGCGCGGTTGCGTCCGGTGCCGGTGGGTGTTTCGGGTGAGTTGTATTTGGCCGGTGCGCAATTGGCGCGCGGTTACTTCGGGCGGGTCGATCTGACCGCGGAGCGGTTCGTGGCCGACCCGTTCGAATCCGGTGCTCGGATGTACCGCACCGGTGACCTGGTGGCCTGGAACGCCGCCGGTGAACTGGAGTACCGCGGCCGCACCGACTTCCAGGTGAAGATCCGCGGCTTCCGCATCGAACTGGGCGAGATCGAGGCGGCCCTGCTGCGGCAGACCACGATCACCTCGGCAGCGGTGCTCGCGCATACCGATTCGACACTCGGTGACCGACTGGTCGCCTATGTGGTTTCGGCAACCGGCGAGCTCGATAAGCCCGCGCTGCAATCGGCGTTGGCCGCCGAGTTGCCGTCGTACATGGTGCCGAGCGTCTTCCTGGAGCTCGATGCCCTGCCGCTCAATGCGAACGGCAAGCTTGATCGAAAGGCGTTGCCGGAGCCCACCTTCGAACATGCCGCATTCCGCGCGCCGGTCTCCCCGGTCGAGCAGATCGTGGCCGGTGTGTTCGCCGATGTGCTCGGCATCGAACGGATCGGCGCCGAGGACGACTTCTTCGCACTCGGCGGTAACAGCATCCTGTCGATCCAGCTGGTATCGCGGGCGAAGGCGCTCGGTGTGGTGTTCTCCGTGCGCGACGTCTTCGACAAGCGCAGCGTCGCCGGACTCGCCGCGATCGCCACCTCGACCGCCGATCTGCGGCAGGCCACCATGGCCGAACTGCCGGGCGGTGGCATCGGCGAGATTCCGCTGCCGCCGAGCATCGCGGCGGTGCTGGCGAACGGCACGGCGTACCAGCGCTTCTCCTATGAGACGGCGGTGGCACTGCCGAGCGAACTCGATGGGGATCGGCTGCGTGCGGCGATCGCCGCCCTGGTCGACCGGCACGATGCGCTGCGCACACGCTTGCGCCCGGCGGGCGAGGGCTGGGAATTCGAAGCGCTCGAGCGCGGTGCCATCGATATCGATGCGCTGGTGCACGAGGTCGCCTTCGATACCACCCTCGACGAGGACTACGGCTATGACGAGCTCATGCGGCTCGCCGATAACGAACGCGCGGCCGCCGCGGATCGCCTCGATCCGGCCAACGGTGTGCTCGCACAGTTCGTGCGCTGCACCGCCGACCGGCTCGACGGCGGCAACTTCCTGCTCGTCGTGGTGCACGGCTTCGCGGCCGATCCGAAGTCCCTCGGCATCCTGACCGGTGATCTGCTCGAGCTGATCGCCGACGACCAGGTCGCCCTGCCGGAGGTCGGTACCTCGCTGCGGCGCTGGGCCTACGGCCTGGCCGAGCAGGCGAGTGGCCGCACCGCCGAACTGCCGTTCTGGCAAGAAGTTTCGGCCACATCCGAGCCGCTGCTCGGTGCGCGGGCCTTCGATCCGGCGCTGGATACGGTCGCCACCACGCGCCGGGTTCGCGTCGAGGTGCCCGCGGAGATCTCCGAGGTACTGCTCACCACGGTTCCGGCCCGATTCCACGGCGGCGTGCCGGACGGACTGCTGTCGGCATTGGCCATGGCGCTGCTGCGCTGGCGCGGTGCACAGCACGGATCGGAGGTGCTGATCCGGCTCGATGGTGATGGAAGGGCGGCGGTCCCCGATGCCGAATTGTCGCGCACCGTGGGCGCTTTCACCGCCCTCTACCCGGCCCGGCTCACGCTGGGCGGGATCGATCTGGCCGACGCGTTCGATGGCGGCGACGCCGCGGGTTCGGTCATCAAGTCGGTGAAGGAACAGCTGCGCGCGGTGCCGGATCAGGGCGTCGGCCACGGGCTGCTGCAACTGCCGCCGGCGGGTCAGGTCGGCTTCCGGTACCAGGAAGTGGCGGTCAAGACCGAGCGGGATGCCGCGATGCCCGCGAACGGGGCGCTCGATATCGCCGTGACCGTCGGCGACGAGGACGATGGTCCGCGGCTGCTGGCCACCTTCGAGTTCCCGGTCGGTCTGCTGTCCCCGGAGCAGGTGCAGGAGTTGGCGGAGCTGTGGGTCAGCGCGCTCACCGCGCTTGCCGAGCATGCGCGGCGGCCGGATGCCGGTGGTCATACGCCGTCGGATCTGCCGCTGGTGCAGGTCGGCCAGGCCGATATCGACCTGTGGGAACAGACCTACCCGGGCCTCGATGATGTCTGGCCGGTCTCGCCGCTGCAGTCCGGTCTGCTCTTCCACGCGCTGATGACCTCGGCCACCCTGGACATCTACACCATCCAGGCCGTGGTGCGGCTGGCCGGAACGGTGGATGTGGCGCGGCTGAACGCGGCCGCGCAGGCGATCCTGGATCGGTACCCGAATCTGCGCACCGCATTCGTCACCGACTCCACCGGTCAGGTCCGGCAGGTCGTGCTCGATCGGGTCGAAGTGCCTTGGCGCGTGGTGGATCTCACCGAACTGCCGGAGGCGGAGCGGGACGCGGAACTGCGTCGCCGGATCGAGGCGGACCACGCGGAACGCTTCGATATGTCCACCCCGCCGCTGGTGCGCTACACGCTGTTGCGCACCGCGGCCGAGGAATGGTCACTGGCGATCACCACGCATCACGTACTGCTCGACGGCTGGTCGATGCCGCTGCTGATGCGGGATCTGCTGGTGCTCTACGCGACTCGTGGCGATCAGTCGGTACTGCCGCAGGTCTCCTCGTACCGGGACTTCCTGGACTGGCTCGCCACGCGCGACGAGGACGCGTCGTTGCGGGTCTGGACCGAGGCCTTCGACGGCGCGACCGAACCGACCGAATTGGCCGCGCCCGCACGGACGGCCGAGACCTACGAGACCGCCAAACTGATCACCCGGATCGATGCCGACCGCACCCGTCAGCTGACCAAGCACTGTGCGGGACTCGGCATTACGGTCAACACCCTGGTGCAGGCGGCCTGGGGCATCCTGCTCGGCAGGCTCACCGGCCGCGCCGATGTGGTGTTCGGCGCCACGGTGTCGGGTCGGCCCGCCGAACTGACCGGCGTGGAGTCGATGGTCGGCCTGTTCATCAATACGCTCCCGGTGCGGGTGCGTATCGATGACCGCGCGACCATCGGCGATCAGCTCGAGCGGTTGCAGCGCGACCAGGCCGACCTGCTCGATCATCACTACGTCGGCCTCGTCGATATCCAGCGGGCCGCCGGAATCGCCTCGCACTTCGACACCCTGCTGGTGTTCGAGTCGTACCCGATCGATCGGGAGGCGATCGCCGCGGCGAGTTCGATCGATGGCATGTCGGTGACCGATGTCGGTGTGGACAGTGCGACGCACTATCCGCTCACCCTGCAGGTGACCGCGGAGTCCACGCTCGAGTTCACCCTCGAGTACCTCATCAGCCGGTTCACTGCCGATGAGGTGGAAACCCTGTCCACCAGGCTGGTCCGGGTACTGGACGCACTGATCGGCGATCCCGCCGGGCTGGTCGGCGATATCGATATCCTCGATGCCAGTGAGCGGGCTCAACTGCTCGTGGAATCCGGTATCGGGGGCGCGGCGCCCGTGTTGGAACCGGTGGGCCGGGTCGGTGCGCGCACGGTGTCGCGGGTGCTCGCCGAGGTGGTCGAGGCGGATCCCGAGGCGCCCGCGCTGCTGGTTGACGGCGACGAAATCGCCTACCACGTGCTGGATCGCCGTTCCTCGCAACTGGCCAGGGTGCTCATCGCACACGGTGCCGGACCCGGCGACGTGGTGGCCATGGCGCTGCCGCGTTCGGTGGATGCGGTGGTCGCGGTCTGGGCCATCCAGAAGGCCGGTGCCGCCTGCCTGTTCGCCGGTGATCTGACCGTCGCCGAAATGGTCACCGCCGGAGCTGTTTTCGGTATCACGCTGGAACCGGTCGATGGCCCGATCAACTGGCTGGTGCCGAGCGATCCGGCGGTACAGGCCGAATTGGCCACCGCCCCGGTGCATCCGGTCTCCTACGCCGATCGGGTGCGCCCGCTCAGCGAGGAACACCCGGCCTTCGTGGTCCTCGCGGCCGACGGCACGGCACGCGCCTTCAGCCAGACCGAGGCGCTCGAACAGGCCGAGCGCGTGCGCTCGGAATACGACATCGATTACGAGTCGACGACATTCACCACCGCCGTCTCGGGTCGAGTCGCACTCCTGGAGTGCATGGCGGCGGCCATCGCCGGTGCGTTGTCGGTGCTGCCCGGCGCGGACGAGATCGCGGATGACCTGGCCGACGGCGAGGTCAGCCACTGGTTCGTCGCCGTGGACGAGCCGACCGACGCGGCGGACGAGAACGTGCGGATCGTGGTCGTCGAGTAGGTCCGAACGCAGTGCGAAAGCCGTTGCCAGTGCATGGCAACGGCTTTCGCTGTTTATTGGCGGTTATGCCGTCTGTGGGTGTAGCAGCGCGGCAAGGTCTGGCGGCGTCGGCATCGGCTGGCGCAGCCCGACGTTCGTACGGCCGGTATTGCCTTCGGGGTATCGGCCGGTCAGCGATCCGGGGGCGGCGACGATGATCCGCACGATCTGTCCAAGCGCCTCGCGGCGATCTCGCTGCCGGACAGCGAGGGCGAGCATGGCGATGTGATTGCCGGTGTGCAGCCAGGGATCCGGTTGCGACAGGATGTGCGCGCGTTCGAGATGCGTCCACCGTTGAGCGGGGTCGGCGGCAGAACGCGCAGCGCGCATTTCCTCCTGATAGCGGAGGCGGGCCTGGGCGGGAATGCGGGTCATAGGTGTGCCTTTCGCGGTGTGCTGGTGAGGTCGGTTCAGCCGAGGAACAGGACGCCGATCGCTACCGCAGCCACTGCGGTCATCGACTCCCTCCCTTAAGTAAAAGCATGCGAATGTGACTATATATTGTACGGGCGACGGGCCGAGAAGTGGTGGGCCGAACTGCCCCGGCGACACTCCATGCTGTTCGGAGTGACGGGCGACTGTCACGTTCCGTTCTGTAAGTGCGATTCGCCCGGGCCACCCGGCACAATATCTCCAGATCCAGCTTTTCGGCGCGGAGCGAGAACCCACGCCGGGCCGAGTTCAGCTAGCGGTGGCCCGGGCAATGCGGTCGGCCAGGTCTTTCGAACATGCGATGAGTTCGGGAGGTGCCTCGATGGTGTACGGCTCGCCGACTGCCGCTAGCGCGACCGCCAGCCACTCCCACGAATCGACGCTGGTGGTATAGCGGCAACTGGTGTCGTCGATGGCCTCGAGGGCTCCTGCCTCGGCGCCGAGTCGTTCGGCGACCACCGACACCGGCGCGCCGAAGCGCACCACCCCGCGTCGGGCGGTGGCAGGCATCCGAGTGCTGTCCTGAACAAAGCTGACCGAGTCATCGGGCGGAGGTTCGCGAGGGATGAAGGTGGTGCCCGGTGTAGTGACCGCGCCGATCCGGTCGATGCGGTAGGTGCGCCAGCCCTCGCGGTCGAGATCCCAACCGAGCAGATACCAGCGGCGACCGAGTGCGACCTGCCGATGCGGCTGTACCCGTCGCTCGGTGTGCCTGCCTGCGCGGTCCGTGTATTCGAAGCGCACGTCGAGATGCTCGTGCGCTGCGGAGGCAAGCGTCTGCATGATCCGAGGATCCAGTGCGCGCATGGTGCGGGAGGCGGCCACGGTGGAGGCGGTCAGCGCGTGGATGCGGGAGCGCAGCCGAGTGGGCACGTTGCGCTCGAGCTTGCGCAGTGCGCCGTCGGCGGCCTCGCCCAGGTGGGTGAGAGCGGCGATCCGTAGGCCGATGACCAACGCGACGGCCTCGTCGTCGGTGAACAGCAGCGGCGGCATGGCTCGCCCCGCCACGAGCCGGTATCCACCGCTGCGTCCACGCGAGGCGGACACCGGATAGCCGAGCGTGCGCAGCCGGTCGAGATCCCGGCGCAGGGTCCGCGGCGACGTGTCCAGCCGCGCGGCCAGTTCGGCAGCCTGCCAGCTTCGTTTGCTCTGCAGCAGGGACAGCAACTCCAGCATTCGCGCACTCGGATCTGTCATCGGATTCCAAGCTACCTTCCATTGTGGTCAGGATCCGGCCACAATTGCTCCTAGCGTTCGTCGTATGACACACATCGGCAAGAAGATCGTTGTCACCACACCGACGGGACACGTCGGTTCCCGAGTCGTGCGGCTGCTGCTGCAGGCGGGTGTCCGGCCGACCCTGCTGGTGCGGGACCCGGCCAGGCTCGATGCAGTAACCCGGGACCGCGTTGACATCGTCCAGTGCGACCAAGGCGACTCCGACGCGGTGCGCCATGCGACACGGGGCGCAGACCGTCTGTTCTGGGTCGACCCGCCCGCCCCCGCGGACAGCAACCCGATCGCGCATTACACCCGCATGGGCGCCAACGCGGCACATGCCGTCGAGGCCAACGGCATCGGACACGTCGTCTTCCTCAGTAGTGTAGGAGCGGAAAAGCGAACTGGTGCAGGAGAAATCGACGGTCTGGCCCGGACCGAGCTGCTGCTGGACGAGACCTCGGCTGAGGTTGTGCACCTGCGCTGTGGCTACTTCTTCACCAACCTGCTCATGGATCTCGCCGGGCTCCGCGCCGGACAGTTGCCCACCTCGTGGCCGCTCGACTACCCGATGGCCTGGGTGGATCCGCGTGACATCGGCGAGATCGCGGCCGCCCGTCTGCTGTCGGACTGGTCGGGTCGGCAGCGGCAGGCCGTGCACGGCCCACAGGACCTGACCTTCACCCAGGTCGCCGCGATCCTGAGTCGGGCGCTCGGCCACCCGATCCGCGCGACGCGCATTTCCCACAACGACTTTCGCGCCACCCTGCGCGCCGCCGGCCTGAGCCCGGACCACGCCGAGGGAATCGCCGGAATGTCGGCCGGCCTGAGCGAGGGTTTCGTCCCCGAGGACAAGCGCTCGATCATCACCACGACTCCCACCGCCCTTGCCGCGTGGGCCCACGTGCATCTGGCGCCCCTGGTCGGGACCAGTTAGTGCCCAGAGGGTGTCTTATGTGGTTGTGATTCGTCGAGGGGAGAAATGATCAACCGCAAGTCGGACCTCGGGAAACTTTCCGGAGCCGACTCGTCGTTCAAACGTGCGGTCCAACTGGGAACTCTCCAAGTCATGTTCAACCGGTAAGGTGCGGATTCGGTTCTGGTAGAGGGGGATTCGGCGGTGGTAGACCAGTCGAGGGCTGGAAGACGGTGTGCGCGCAACCTGTAGCATCAATCCGTGAAACTCGGAATGCTCTCTTTCATAGGTGCTCTCACCGCTGCTGCGGTGTCCGTGGCGGCTCCCACTGTCTCGGCCTTCCCGACCGGCTCAGCCGGAGGCGGGGACGGACGAGCAGTGGTGATCATCGACGGCACCATGGAGCTGAGCGACCTTGACTCGTGCTGGGCTAGTGGCTTCCCGCGTGACATACGCTTCGAGAACCGCAGCACGCGCAATTTCCTGGTGTATGCGTCCAAGGACTGCACAGGTGAACCCACCGCGACCGTGGCTCCGGGGGGATTCGCGACGTATTACGGCTGGTCGGCCATGGCGGCCAGGTAGACAGCACTCAGGTGCGCAAGTAACCAACGCAGTTGACTCCGGACGAAGCTGGTTTCGTCCGGAGTTTGCTATTACTAGAACGTGCGGATTCGTGCGTGAAGGCGCGAACTCCGTTGCGGTGGTGGATAATTCAAATGTAACCGCCCCGGAAGCCCTGGTCGGCTTCATTTTGTGAACTCAGATGATGGTCAGTGACGGGCCTTGGTGCTGGGCGCCAGCGCGAGCAGTTCATCGACCGACCATTGGTCATCGGCGTGTTGACCGAGTTTGCTGGCAAGCACACGCCCGTCGGGTGCGATGAGGAAATCGCCGGGGAGGCCAAGGCGGCCGCCTTCGGGTTTCGCTGGGGGAGCAGGCTTTTCCTTGCGGAGGACGGCCATGCTTACGGTGACGACGCTGCGCAGGATCGTGGGCCAGGCGCGGGGGTCGAGGAGGGCGCGGGGTTTGGCTTCGATGCCGAATTCGCGGTAGAGGGTTCGGGTGGGGTCGGCGATCAGGTCGAAGGGGAGGTCGCCTTCGTATTTGCGCAATTCGGCTGCGCTGGAATGGAAGACGACGACCTCGCGGATATCGGCGGCGCGGATTTCGGCGTGCCGGACCGCGAACGAGCGTAGGTGCAGGTTACAGATCGGGCATCCGGCGAAGCGGCGGAATTGCAGATGGGTCAGGCAATTCTGATCCGGAATCCGAAGTGTGCTGTCGGCGATGGTGACCAGTTCTCGGGTGGGCACCGTGGTCGGCAATGGCATGGGAACTCCCTTCGTAGGTGTACTGCGTACTCCTATGACAAGTATGCGCGTACCTTGTACGCTGTCAACCCGTGCCCCGCCCTCGCTCGCTGACCAGCCCCGCCATCGCGGCCGCCGCCATCGCGGTGCTCGACCGCGACGGTCTGTCCGGCCTCACCATGCGCGCGGTCGCCAAGGAACTCCGCATAGCCACCATGGGCCTCTACCGCTACGTCGCCGACCGCGACGCACTCGAGGTGCTGGTCGTCGACCATCTCTTGGCCGATATCGACCTCACCCCACCGGCCGACACGGACTGGCGCGACCGCGTCGCGGTCCTCCTGGACCGGATGCGCACGACGGTATCCAGCCACCTGGCTACGGTCCCGCTGGTCGTGCGCCACCGTCAGTCCGCCCCGAACAGTCTGCGCTGGATCGAGGCGATGCTGACCGTCCTCACCGATGCGGGCTTCACCGGTATCGGCCGCGTCCTGGCCCAACGCACCCTCATGGCCTTCCTGCTCGGTCACCTCCAGAACGAGCACTACGGCCCACTCTCCGGTGCGGGCACCGCCGCCATGACCCGACTGGCCCCGGCCGAATATCCGGTACTCGTCGAAACCGCCACCGACGCCAGAAATGTCGATGCCGAGACGGAATTCCGCCTCGGCATCGACATCGTCCTGCGTGGCCTTGCCCCGTAGTCAGGTAAGTCCTGGAATGGACATGGTCGCCCCCATGGTGCGGTGGCCCGCATCGTTCAAATGCAGACCGTCGCCACTGTCGAGATCGGGTCGAATGAAGTCGGGATCATTCGGATCCTCGACGGCGGCAGCAACATCGAACACCGCATCGAAAATCCTTGTGGTGCGAAGCCATTCGTTGACCGCGCGGCGTGCCATCCGCCCCTCGGCGACATTGAGGTCCGGATAGATGGCACCTGCGAAGGGGCCGATGGTGTTGGCGTACACCGCGAGTCCGGCCGCATGTGCACGTCCGGCCAATTGCCGGAAACCGGCGATGAGCGCATCGGCCGACGATGTGCTGTTGTCGAGGATCAGATCGTTGATGCCGAAGTTCAGCACAACATGAGTCACGCCGGGAACTGCGAGCACATCGCGGTCGAAACGGGCCACACCGTGCTCGCCGATCTGGTCGGTCAGCAAACGGTTTCCGCCGATGCCCTGATTGAGAACCCAACCGCTGGCGAGGCGTTCATTGAGGACATCGACGCTACGATGGTTCGCACCCGAGGTGGACCCGACCCCTTCGAACCAGGAGTCGCCGAATGCGACGACGATCGGGGCATTCGTCGAGGTGAGCACGTCGACGCCGGTCACGTAGAAGCGTGAGGTGGTCTCCTGCGCATCCGACAGCGCGGTAGCGGCGGCCTGATCACCGGCGGCGACGAAACCGGATTCCATCGGCAGGTGTGAAAAGGGTGCCAGGCCAGTCTCTTTCGGCAGATATATGCTCAGCGTCAGATCGGTACCGGCTGTCGTCACGAAATCGACTGGGTCGCTGACGATATCGGCCCCCGCCGGAATGGTCACCTGCGTCTTGCCGTCGAAGCGCAGTTCGGTATCGGTCTCCGCGACGATATCGGCCCCGGACTTGCGCACCGCGATCCGGGCCGCGCCGATCGTCACCGGCGTCGCGCCATAGCGGTTCGTCAGCCGCACCCGCAGCTGCTCGCCGCCCCCGACCAGGTGCAGCACCTGACGCACAGTCTCATCGGCGAAGTCGCGCGGCTCGGCCAACCGAATCCGCTCGGCGGGGTCGACCAGTGTGCAGCGGAAGCCCGCGACCCAACGCGAAGAGGTAGTCATCGGAATCTCCATTTAGTTGCGGTGAGGAATATTGCAGTGACAACAATCTAGCGTACATATTCCTCATGTCAACTATCCCCGCAGCAACTATGTCGGCTAAGCTCGGCGCCGTGGACGCAGAACTCTTCGACGACCCCAGGCTCACCACCATGGGCCTGCTCTACGAGGCGTACGACGGCCTGATCCGAAAGTTGGAACCGACCTGGAAGAAACACGGTCTGTCCGGCCTCGATGTCAATGCGCTCATGCGCCTGAGCCGCTCACGGGACCGTCGCCTGCGGATGACCGATCTCGCCGCCCAGACCAACCTGTCCACCAGCGGCGTCACCCGCCTGGTCGATCGCTTGCAGCGCAACGGTTTCGTCCGCCGCGAACTCGACCCGGTGGACCGCCGCAGCTCCTACGCCGTGCTCACCGCCGCCGGTGCGACCCGCTTGGCCCGAGTGCTCCCCGAATACCTCGAGGTCATCGAACGCTGGTTCACCGGTCTGCTGCCCCCTGACCAGCTCGACGCCTTTGTCACCGGCCTGCGCACCATCCGCGATCAGGTGAGTCCGGAAGCCACCGCGCGCGAAGCCGATTGAAACCCCTGGAGGTCGGCGTCGGTTGTCAGGTCGCGGACATGACGATCACGACGCACGATTCTGATCGTCGACGACCCGCCACTGCGGGACGGATTCGCGGCGTTCGGCGAAATGTGGGGTCCGCGGCCGAATCCGCCCGCGACCGCGTGGCGAGGTGGCCGGACTCGCCGTGCCAGGAGCGGTTGTCGAGATCGAGGCCGTCGCCGTTCTGGTGTGACCGCTGGTTGTAGGAGGGCTGGCGGCGCTCAACTAATCGCCGCCTGCCCTCGCTCGACAAGGGAGCGTTGTGGTGGTTCATCGGTCATTCTCTGATGTCGTGTCACCGGTGGGTGAGCCGGATCTACGGCGGGCCGCTCGTCGACGCGCCGCGTCGTGCGCCGTCCGAAGCAGACTTTCCGCCAATGCGTGAGTCTGCGTGTCCGGGTTGACGATCGAGATCCAGCCCTGTCTGCGATACACCGGATGAGGCAGGACGGTGTCGACTGCGGTGAAGTCGACTACGCCCGTGCCAGCTCGGGGATCCTCGCCGATGAGTTCGGAGAAGGCGCTCCTGCCGACGTGAATGTTCAGCCGCCATCGGCCCGGCCGATCGAGGTCACACGAAGTGTCGTCGGGGTAGTTTTTCGTGACGATGGTGGCGTAGGGCTGCTCACGTTGCGGCACTTGGCCATCGGGGGCGTAGTAGAAGAAGTGGTCGCCCCACGCAATCTCGGGGAACGGGCTGCCTTCGGCCGGCGCAAGCTCGAGGACACCGTCGAACGCGCGGATCGTCTCGAGGAATTGATCCATACTCATGGTTCAAGTGTGCGGTTGAAGCGCTTATGGAGGGTTGACTCATGATCGTGACCATCAGGCGGCGGAGTTGCTGACGGTCTCGGCGCTGGCAGCGGCGACCGGCTACTCCGTCCAGCAGGTCCGTGACTTGGAGCGGCTCGGTGTCATCGCATCCGCGAACCGGGCGGGTAACGGATACCGACAGTTCTCCGCAGACCACGTCCGCGACCTCGGCGCCTACCGCGATCTCGCGTACGCCGTTGGGCCAGTCGAGGCCCGCCGAGCGATGCGCGCAATCCGCTCGCTGCCAACCGACCAGGCGACCGCTCTGGTGTGCACCTTCCACGCACGGCTCAACCAGGAACGAGAGCAAGCGCTGGCTGCCCGCGCAGCGCTGGAGGCCATCCACAGCGAGGCCAAGACCGACGCCAACCCGGTAGAAGCAGATGCGATGACCATCACCGAACTGTCGCAAGCGCTCGAGCTTCGTGCCTCCACCCTGCGCTTCTGGGAGCAGCAGGGGCTGGTGCGGCCGGAACGGATCATCACCCGAGCAGGATCGGCCCGGCGCTATCAGCTCGCGGCGATCCGAGAGGCACGCATCACAGCAGCCCTGCGGGCCGCCGGCTACCGCATTCCCGACGTCCGGAAAGCAATCACAGCGATCCGGGACCTGGACGACGCAGGTCACTCGCTCGAAGCGCTCGACGCCCGTCTCATCACCATCGCCCAGCGTGGCCTTGCGCTCATCCGCGCAGGAGCGACGCTGGTCCAGATCATCCGGCCAATCGCTGAGAAAGCAGCGGCAGCACCAGCCATGAGCTCGCCCCGGTCGCAAAAGCCGTGACCCGCAACAGCTCATCGATCGCCGAGGTGCGGCAATCGGTGAGTTCGCTGATGTGGGCGATCAACTCGGGGGTCCGTGTTGTGCCCGACTCTAGCCTTTGCCACGTGTGGCGGTGAACTCGAAGCCCCAGTTGTACATGCGCGCGATTTCGCGCACACCGCCGCCCGGATGCCCCGAGGGCGGCCGGATGAAGGTGCCGTCGCGCCGAACGATCAACTCGCCGTTGACATTCTCGATATGGGCGAGGATCACATCGCGCGAATTATCGTGACAGCCGCTGATGATCATTTCGATCGGTGGCGAGTTCAGCGGATACAGCGTGGCGGTGGACTCCACGCCCTGGAAGTTGTTCGTGCCCTCGTAGATCGAAGCGAAGACCAGAATCCGGCGGAACTGCGCGGTGTAATCGAGATTGATATCGAGATTCTCACCAGTCGCGCTGCCACCGGTCCGGTCGTCCTGATCGAGCCGGATGAACGGCGGGCGATCCAGCGCGCCGAACGAACGGTCCAGGGCGCGAACGGATCCGATCCGGCCATCGGCCAGTTCGAAGAAGCAGCACAGATCGAGGTCGAGGGCATTGGCGCGCTTGCGGCCGAACAGGCCACCGCCACCGGTCTGCGCGGTGGTCCAATTCAGGTTGACCCGCATGGTTCCCGAGGTCGCACCGTGCTTGGTCAGCGAGACCGTCGGCGCTTCCTTCGTCAGCGAAACCTTGCTGAGGTTGACCGGCGCACCGAAAGCGGCAGCAGGCGGGGCGAATTGGTTGGACGCGGTCGGCGGCGCATAAGGCTGCGGTGGTTGGTTCGGTGGGTAAGGCGGCTGCGCGTTGGGCTGCGGCGTGGGGTTCGCCGGATACGGCTGCGCCGGATTCGGCGGATGTCCGGGCGGTGCCGCGGGCGGATACGGCGAAGGTGCTCCGAACTGCTGAGGCGCGGGCGGCGGCGTGAACTGCTGCTGCGGCGTGGGAGGTGGGTACTGCTGTGTCGGCGGCGGAGGGTAAGCTGGTTGCTGGTGGGCCGCAGGCTGCTGTCGCGACTGCCCGGTCCCCGGATCATCGACCGAAATCCCGAAATCGGTAGCCAGCCCGGCCAATCCGGTCGCATACCCCTGACCAACCGCCCGGAACTTCCACGCCCCTTGCCGTCGATACAGCTCCCCGAGCACGAACGCGGTCTCGGTGGTCGCACCGGTACTGTCGAACCGCGCCGCCTCCGCGCCGCTCACCGCATCGAGCACTCGCACATAAAGCCCATGGAACTGTCCGAATGTGCCACCATCCGCGGATGCCGCAATCACAATCGTGTCGATCTGTGCTTCGACCTGCGCCAGATTCACCGACAATGTGTCGATGACTGTCGGTCCCGGACGCTTACCATCGTGTCGCACCGCGCCGGATGGATGATTCGGCTGGTTGTAGAAGACGAAGTCGTTGTCCGAGCGCACCTTCCCGGAGGCCAGTAGCAGCGCGGAGGCGTCCGCATCCGGAACCCCTGGACCTGATTGCCACCCCAGCTCGACGCGGACTGACGACATCGGCACCGCGACATTGGCACCCTTCATCATCGACACATCTGCCAAGGTATACGACGTGAGCGCGGCCTGTTCGGTCACCGCGGCCCCGGCTATCAGCGGGTAGGCGGCGCGATCTGCCAATGTTGTTGCAGCGCACCGGCGATCTCCGGCAGCACGGTGATCGGCACGCGCTTGCGCCGCAACATGGCCCGAATCTCGTTGACCTGCTCGCGTTTGCGCATGTCATACGCTCCGGCGACCGGCCGCCACACCGGCGGGATGGACAGCAGTACGAGTTCGCCGTGCCGTTCGTCGCCGCCGATCAGATCCAGCGCGAGTGACCAGCGGGCCCGCTCGTCGAGTGCGAACCGTCCGGCTACCACCCGCTCCCAGTCGATACTGGATTCTCGCCACGGGGTGCGCTGGTAGATCGATGCCTCGGTAAGGACGACGACATCGCGCCCGAACAATGCGGCCAGCATCGCGATTCCCGCGACCGCACCGGCCAGCAGACCGGTGAAGATTCGGTTGACCCCGAATCCGGCCACGATCGCACTACCGACCAGCACGGTGACCACGATCCCGAGCGTCCCGTACAACATTGCCCGCCAGGTCGGAACCACACCCGCCCGTACCATCGACATCTCGACCTCCCTGCGTACCGCACACCAACCTAGTTGGTGGGTTGACCGGTGGCTTCCCGACGCGGGCGGGTTCCTCAATATCTCCGACGACAGCTCAGGACGCCAGCGCGACCGCCGCCTCACGGGTGTAGACGAGGAACTGCAGACTCTGCTGGAAGTAGAGCTGCACCGATTGCGCGTCGTGGGTCAGGTAGCCGATGGAGAGGTCCTGGCCGAGCTGTAGATCGAAGTCGCCGCCGCGCGTGGTCAGCACGAACGCACCGTCGATGGCCGGGGCCCAGATGATCTCGCCGTCCGGGAGGAGGCGTTCTATATGGGTGCGGATCGGGTGACCGTGATCGGAGGTCTCACTGACCGCCGTGTACAGATCCGCGCTCAACAGCGCCGAATACGGACCGTCGACGCCCGCCAACCGCAGCGCGCTCAGCGCCTGGGCGACGGACTCCGGCACCAGTCGCGGATCGCTGGGCAGTGTGATCGGGGAATTGGACGAACTCGCCCGAATGCCGGTAATATTCGCGGCCCGATAGCCCTCGAAAATCGCCCGGTCCTCGGCGAAGGCGATCTTGCGCGCCGCTTCCTTGACCGCATCCAGATCGGTGTCCTGCGCACCGCGCTCGACATCGTCGAGTTCCTCGCGCGACAACGTGAACGGCACCCGCAACTCGACCAGCGGTGCGACCACGCGCTGGCGGGCCTGCACACCCTCATCCGGCGCGGTGATGACGGTGGTGCGGCCGAGGCCGACCGCGGAGTAGTCGGTGCCATGCGGTCCGGACAGATCGACCACCCGGCGACCGGCGATATGGCGCTTGAAGGTGCGCGTCGCCTCGTGTTCGATGGCCTCCCATGCCTCGGCGGTGATCGGCGCGAGTTCGCGATGGAGGTTATTCATGACTGCGTGCTCCTTTTCAACGTGCCAATACCCAGAGAACCGTTGCTGCCAACACGATTCGGCGATAGAGATTCCGCGAGCGCGGTCGCGGCGACCTCGGGTGCGTCGGGGAGGTCGTCGAAGAAGTCGAGCGGCGGTGTGAAGAACAGCGTGCCGGTCACCGCGATGGAGAAGTCCAGGATCCGGTCATAGGCCGCCTCCGCCGTCCCGACGAACATCCGGGACAGCATGGTTTCGGTAATGCTCGGGCTGGCCGCGTAGGCGATGTAATACGTGCCGAATTCGCCGTCCTTGACGCTGCCGAAGGGCATATTGGCGCGCAGGATCTTTCGTTCGGTGCCGTCGGCGTCGGTGACAGTGTTGACCGCGACATGTGAATTCGCGGGCTTATCCGCATCGGAGAGCTCGAAATCGTCGAGTTTGGTGCGTCCGATCACCCGCTCCTGCTCCTCGACTGAGAGCGCCCGCCATTGCGCCATCGTGTGCAAATACTTCTGCACGATGACATAGCTGCCGCCCGCGAAGTCGGGGTCCGCATCGCCGATGACGGCCGCATCGACGGCCGCGGTGCCCTCCGGATTCTCGGTACCGTCCACGAAGCCGAGCAGATCACGCTGCTCGAAATACCGGAAGCCGACGGTCTGATCGACAATGGTGACCGCGCCTTCGAGCCGGTGACCGATGGTCATCGCCAATTCGAAGCAGGCGTCCTGGCTTTCGGATTTGATGTGGAAGAGCAGATCTCCCGGCGTGGTCGGTGCGCTGTGGTGCGCGCCGACGAATTCGGGCAGCACATGCAATTCGGCCGGTCGCGGTCCCGCGAAGAGGCGATCCCACGCGGTCGACCCGATCGATGTGACGCAGGTCAGCCCCGCGCCGGGCAGCCGAAAGCCGACCGAACGGCGTAACCCGGGAAGATCGGCGAGCAGGTCGCGCACCGTCGCTTCGCCGCCCTCGTCGATGGTGGCGACGAGGAAGATCGCGGCCGGTGTGAGCGGTTCGAGGATCGGCTGCGGCGCACTCATGCGCTCCACCCTAGGGCCCGGCACCGGCAAACCGGCCATGCGGTGCGGCCCGTCGGCTACTACTTGGCGACTGTCAGCAGGAATGCGACATCGTCCACGGCCTTGACGCTGTGCCGCGCCCTTGGCACGACCAGCAGGTCTCCGGCCGAGCCCTTCCACTCGTTGGTGCCGCTGAGCAAGGTCAGTGTGCCGCTGAGCACCAGCAGGGTGGCCTCACCCGCATTATCGTGTTCGGCCAGGCTCTGGCCCGCCGATAGACCGACCACCGTCTGCCGGAGCGCATGGGCGTGACCACCATAAATGGTTTGCGAACTGCGCCCGCTCGTGGCGGTGGCGGCCAACTTCAATTGTTGGCGCGCTACCGCAGTCAGCGATTTCTTGTCCATGGACACCGCCTTTCGCAGATGCATATCAGCCGGATCAGAGCTGGTGACATGGGCTGATATCCAGGAGTATGCCCGAATGGCGGGTGATGTGTGTCCGGTTTGGTCGCCTCGCCGGTATGCCGTGCGTTCAATGCGGGCCGGTACGAGAAGGGTGTCGTGTGGGCGGCGAACGCGCGATAAGGAAAGTTTGCGAAATAGTTGGCTTACTGACGGGTGTAGCGACGAATCCGGAAGCGCAGGCCGGACTTGGACTCGCGCCACGGCTCGGTATCGTCGGCGTGCCATTCGGGGCCGATGACGGGTGCGTAGGCGTCACCGTCGACGGCGGTATCCACCTCGGTAACCAACAGGTCGGTCGCGAAATCCATGGCGGCTCGGTAGATTTCGCCGCCGCCGATGATCCAGATGTCCTGTGGTGTTGTCATCGCCATGGCTTCGGTCGGCGATGCGGCGCGTTCGGCACCCACACCCGACCAGTCCGGCCGGCGGGTCACCACGATATTGCGGCGGCCGTCGAGCGGGCGGAATTTGGGCGGCAGGGAGTCCCAGGTGCGCCGACCCATGATGACCGGATGCCCCATGGTGACGGCCTTGAAGTTCGCCATATCCTCGGGCAGGCGCCAGGGGATGGTGTTCTCGAAGCCGATCACCCCGTCCGGAGTCTGTGCCCAGATCAGACCGATGGTGCGGTCACGCCCTCCCGTCACCCGAGCACCACCCCGCACCGAATCGCTACGCGATGCTGCGTTCATACCGCGACCGGTGCCTGGATCGCCGGATGGTGTTGGTAGCCGACCACTTCCACATCTTCGTAGGTGTAATCGAACAGCGTCGGCGCGGGCCGTAGGTTCAATGTCGGGAACGGGTAGGGCTGTCTGGTCAGCTGTTCGGTGACCTGCTCGACATGGTTGTCGTAGATATGGCAGTCGCCGCCGGTCCAGATGAAATCACCGGGTGCCAACTCGGTCTGCTGCGCGACCATGTGCGTGAGGAGGGCATAGCTGGCGATATTGAACGGCACGCCGAGGAACAGGTCCGCGCTGCGCTGATAGAGCTGGCAGGACAGCTTGCCGTCGGCCACATAGAACTGGAAGAACGCGTGGCATGGCGCCAATGCCATCTTGTCGAGTTCGGCCACGTTCCAGGCCGAGACGATGATGCGCCGGGAATCCGGATTGGTGCGCAGCGTGTGCAGCACTTCGGCGATCTGGTCGATATGGGTGCCGTTCGGTGTGGGCCAGGACCGCCATTGCACGCCGTAGACCGGGCCGAGTTCACCGTGGCGGTCCGCCCATTCGTCCCAGATGGAGACGCCGTGCTCATGCAGCCAGGCCACATTGGAATCGCCGCGCAGGAACCATAGCAATTCGTAGACGATCGACTTCAGATGCACCTTTTTGGTGGTGATCAGCGGAAACCCCGCGGCGAGGTCGTAGCGCAGCTGATGGCCGAAGATGCTGCGGGTGCCGGTGCCGGTGCGATCCGCCTTCGCGGTGCCGGACTCCAGGACCAGTCGCAGCAGGTCCTCGTACTGGGTGTCAGCGTTATTGGCCACGTCTGGCGAGCTTACCCATGTCGTGCCTGGCAAGCTCGAGCCATGCGCAAGCTCTATGTGATCGGCATCGGTGCCGGGGATCCGGACCAGGTGACGGTGCAGGCGATCAAGGCAATGCGGCAGGTCGAGGTGTTTTTCGTGATCGGAAAGGGGGGCGAGAAACAGGAGTTGGTCGACGTGCGCACGGCGATCCTCGCCGAACATCTCGATCACCCGTACCGCATCGTGCAGATCGCCGATCCGCCGCGCGACCGGGATCCCGCCGACTACCAGGGCGTTGTCGAGGATTGGCACGATCGCCGTTCGGCGCTGCTGGAAGATGCGTTCGCGCGGGTCGACGGTGTCGGCGGCATTCTCGTCTGGGGTGATCCGTCGCTCTACGACAGCACACTGCGCATGGTCGAGCGGGTGCTCGATCGCGGGGCGCTGAGCTTCGATTACGAGGTGATTCCAGGCGTCACCAGCGTGCAGGCATTGGCCGCTCGGCATCGGATGGTGCTGCACCGCATCGGCGAGCCGGTGCACGTCACCACCGGGCGTCGACTGCGCGAGGACGGGCTCAGCGGCTCGACCGTGGTGATGCTCGATGGCGACTGTTCGTTCACCGAGGTGCCCGGTAATGATGTGCACATCTGGTGGGGTGCATATCTGGGCATGCCCGACGAAATAGTAATCGAGGGCCCACTGCGCAAGGTCGAGCAAGAGATCCTCGAGCGGCGCACCCACTTGCGTACCGAAAAAGGTTGGATCATGGACGTATACCTCCTGCGCCCAGGTTCCTGATCAAGATCAGGTGGAATCTATGGCGGCATCCCCCGAGAAGCCCCTCCACAACTTCCACCTGATCTTGATCCATCGTGTCGGTGGGGCCGGGTAGCGTGAGGGCGTGCCCGAGCTACCGGAAGTGGAGGCGTTGGCGCAGTTCCTGCGGGAGCACGCCGTCGGCGCCGTGGTGGGGCGTGTCGATGTGGCGGCCCTGAGTGCGGTCAAGACGTTCGATCCGCCGGTTACGGCGCTGTCCGGCCGCGATGTGACCGGGGCGGGCCGGTGGGGGAAATTTCTCGGGCTGGAGTGCGACGGGCTCTGGTTGATCACTCATCTGTCGCGCGGCGGCTGGTTGCGCTGGATCGATGAGCCGAGCCAGACACCACCCAAACCGGGCGGCAAGAGCCCGCTCGCATTACGGGTGCACTTCTTCACCCCCGAGGGCATGACGCCCGCATTCGACCTGACGGAGGCGGGCACCAAGAAACGACTCGCGGTGTATATCGTCGACGATCCGAAACTCGTGCCAGGCATCGCGCGCCTCGGCCCCGACGCCCTCGAGGTGACCGAGGAGCAATTCGGCGAGATCCTGCACGGCGCATCGCAACGCATCAAGACCGCGATTGTCGACCAGTCCCTGCTCGCCGGAATCGGCAATGCCTACTCCGACGAGATCCTGCACACCGCCAAGATCTCGCCCTTCGCCACTACCAAAACCATGTCGGCGGAGACCATTTCGGTGCTGTACGAGGCCATGCGCTCGGTGCTCACCGACGCCGTGCGGCGTTCCGTCGGGCAGGATGCCGCCCGCCTCAAGGGCGAAAAGCGTTCCGGCATGCGGGTACACGCCCGCGCCGGACTGCCGTGCCCGGTATGCGGCGACATCGTCCGCGAGGTTTCCTACGCCGAGCGCTCGTTCCAGTACTGCCCGACCTGCCAGACCGGCGGGAAGGTACTCGCCGACCGCCGCATGTCACGCCTATTGAAGTAGGTCAGATCAAGGTAGGCACCCGGATTCCTTGCCAGGCAATCCGTTTGGCCTGGTCCGGATCATTCTCCAACCGGGTGATCTCATCGATGATCAGCGTCGTGCGCCGGTCTTCGGTATAGGCGGGCCAGGAGGGGAGCGGTCGGCCGGTCCGCGCGAATGCGAGCCAATTGTCCTGGAACTGCTGGGTGACCGAGAGCAGTCCGCGCCGCCCACCCGCGACGGTCAAGGCCCGGCCGATCGGCGAATTGCCCGCGCCGAAGACCGGGATCAGCTCGGTGGCATGGGTCGCGCCGATTCCTGCGAGCCGCAGTGCGCGCGGAGCGAAGTCGTAACGGTAGGCATAGGTCGGGGCATAGCGACTGTGCCCGGCCGCGACGGTGACCGAGGGCCGCCAGAACACATAATCACCACCGGCACGAACGGCGACCTTCGCATCCGGATAGCCCGGATAGGCCGCTATGACTCGGGATTCGAGTTCCGCGCCACCGGCCCGGGTGAGCAGGGCATGCAGGCGGTCCGGGGTGGTCGGCAGTTCATCGGCGAATTTCGCGAACAAGGTGCCCTCATCGCGATTGGTGCCGATGATGAGTGGAACCTGTTGTGCGGCACCGCTGGTGATCGCATCGATGGGGGACTGCGGCAGATATTCGCCGTCCACGACCGGCGCGACGGGGTACAGTCCGGGGCGCTCCCGCCAAACCTTATCGCTGGTCCTGTCGACAGCCCGCCGAATGTCATTGGCACCGGCGGTGATCAGGGCTTTGGCCGCGGTATCCGGTGTGGCGCCGAGCGCGTCTATGCATCGGCGGGCAAACGCGCGCCCATCCTCGGCGCTCATGCCCCAATCGGCGGGCGGGCTCTGTGCGATGCCGCGGTGGAATAGTCCCTTGGCCGCCGGTGTGGCCAGCAGCGCGAGTACCGCATGGGCGCCGGCGGATTCGCCGAAAATAGTGACATTGCCCGGATCCCCGCCGAATGCGGCGATATTGCGCTGTACCCATTCCAATGCCGCGACCTGATCGCGCAGCCCGAGGTTGCTGTCGAAAGGTCGTTCGGGCGTGCTGAATTCACCGAAATCGACATAGCCGAACGCACCGAGCCGGTAGTTCAGCGACACCACGATCACATCGCCGCCGACCGCCAGTCGCGCACCGGAATACAGACCGAGCGCCGAGGTGCCGATCTGATATCCGCCGCCGTGAATGAACACCAGCACGGGCCGGGGTGTCGACGATGGTTCGATCGGTGCGACGACATTGAGTGTCAGCGCGTCTTCACTGGTCGGCTGATACCGGCGCGGCCCGATCCTGGCACCGGACCGATGCTGCATCGCAGCGAACCCGAATGTGGTCGCCTCGCGGACACCGGTCCACGGCGTCACCGGCTCCGGCGCGCGAAATCGCAGGTCGCCGACCGGTGCGGCGGCATAGGGCAGGGAGCGCCAGCGCAGCACGCGACGGCCGCGGTAGCCGCGGACAACTCCATCGGCGGTCGTGATATCAGACATCTTTCCGATGGTAACTACGCGCGGTGGGCCTCCAACAGACGCAACCAGAACTCGCTCACCGTTGGATAGGCTGGCACTGCGTGCCACAACGCGGCCAGCGGCACCCTGCCGACCACAGCGATGGTCGCCGCGTGGATCAGCTCGCCGACCCCCGGGCCGACGAAAGTGGCGCCGAGCAGCGTGTCGGTCGCGGTATCGATGACGATCTTCGCCCGCCCCGCGTAGTCGTCGCGGGCCAGCGACGATCCGGCGACCGCGATATCCAGCTCGACGGTGTCGACCGCATAGCCCGCTTTACGCGCCGCTGCCTCGGTACGCCCGACGGATGCGACTTCCGGTGCGGTGAAAATCACCTGCGGCACCTGTCCGTGGTCGGCCGTCGCCGCGTATCGCGCATCCGCGAGCGCACGCCCCTCGGCCCGTGCGGCAATGACATCACCACACACCCTGGCCTGGTATTTCCCCATGTGTGTCAGCGCGGCCCGGTGATTCACATCGCCGACCGCGTACAGCCAGTCGCCGTCGATGTCCAGAACCGTCAACCGGTCGTCCACGTCGACATAGCCGTCGGCGAGCCCGACCGAGCTCAGGCCGAGTTCCGCGGTCGCGGGCCCGCGCCCGGCGGCCACCACGATCTCGTCGGCCTCGATCTCGCTCTGCCCGATCTCGACGGTCACCGGACCGCCATGAATCCAGCCCTCGCCGGAGTCCTTCGCATCGACGCGGGTCACCCGAGTCGGTTGGGTGCCGAATCGAATCCGAACACCGGCTTCGGACAGTGCCGCGGTCACGCGTGCGCCCGCGAACGGTTCGGCATTGCCGAGCAAGGCATCGCCGCGGACCAGCATGGTGATCTCCTCCGCGCCGAGCGCAGCGAGCCAGGTAGCCGCCTCACACGCGACCACACCGCCGCCGACGATCACCACCCGGCGTGGCACCTCATGCAGATTGGTCGCATCCCGGGAAATCCACGGCAGCGCGTCGCGCAATCCGGGCACGTCGGGAACCGCGGCCTTGGAGCCGGTGGCCAGCACCACCGCGTGGCGGGCGCGCAGCTGTCGGCCGCCGACCTCGACGAGTCGTTCGCCAACGAGCCGCCCCGTCCCGCGGACCACCGCGATGCGATTGTCGGTGGCCCAGTCGACCTGCGAGCGGTCGTCGTGGTTATGCGTGAAGGCGTCGCGCCGCCGCAACACCGCGTCGACATCGAGGCCGCTCGCGGTGATTCCGGCCATGGCCTTGGCGCCGGACAGCACGTGGGCCGGTCGCAGTAGCGCCTTGCTCGGTATGCACGCCCAATACGAACATTCACCGCCGACCAGTTCCCGCTCCACGATGACGGCCGTGCGGTCACTGCCCGCGATCGCGTAGGCGGCGGCGTTCTCACCGGCGGGCCCACCGCCGATCACGATGACGTCGTATTCGGCCGCGGAATCGGCGGTCACTGGAGATAACCCTCGACCTGGCGGGCCGGGTTCTGCTGCGCCTCATCTGGCGTGGTACCGGCATCGATCCGCGCCCGGCGCTGTCGCAGCAGATCCCAGGCCTGATCGAGCATTACTTCCAGTTCGGCGAGCTGCTGCCGCTCGAGCACCGGATCGACCGCACCAGCGGTCGCCTTGGACCGCAATTCGTGCTCGCGATCGACCAATTTCTTGATGCGGGCCAGGATGTCCTGTTCGGTCATGGGGACTATGCTACGACCGCGTTGGCGCGGTCACGATCCTTCGGGAATCGGGGAGGGAGCGGCGGCGCGGAATCCGGCGGAAGCACAAATCGACCCAGAGCTGGGTCACGATGCCGCGCACACCGCGGTGTCGAACACATGCTGTAGCGCCGAGGTGGACGTGGGATCGGTGGGCCGCTGATTGGCCACCACGGTCACCGCGCGGCCCTTCGCCGTCACCCCGTCGGTGGTGCGGAAGCCCGGGATGGAACCGCCGTGCCCCCACACCTGGGCGTCGCACGGCACCGCCAGCCGGGCCAGGCCGAGACCGTAGTCGATACCGGCGGGCCGGTTCGTGAGTGGTTTGGTGTCGCGCTGCATCTGCGCCAATTGCGTCGGCTGAACCAGTTTTCCGGCGAGCAGCGCGGTGAAGAACCGATTCAGGTCGCCGCCCGTGGAGACCAGCGCGCCGGCTGCTCCCGCCCAGGTGGTGTCCAGTCGCGTGACATCGACGCGTTTGCCGTTGTCGGGTTCGTAGCCCTGCGGGTGCGGATCCCGCAGATCGAGGTCACCGGTGGCCGGAAAATAGGTGTGGCGCAACCCAAGTGGCTCGATGACCCGGCGGGTGACCTCCTCGGCGACGGGATGCCCGGTGACCCGTTCCAGCACCATCCCCACCAGCAGATAGTTGGTGTTGCTGTATTCGGCCTTCGCCCCCGGCGGGAAATGCGCGGGCATGGTCGACAGCGCGCGCTGCACCAGATCGGCGGCATCGTGATGCTGGGTCAGCATCACGTCGTAGTCGACGTCGAGTTCCGGTAACTCCAGGTATTCGGGCAAACCGCTGGTGTGCTGCATGAGGTTTCGCACAGTGATGCGGTTGCCGTCGATGCCCTCGCCGCGCACCACCCCGGGCAGGTACCGCTCCACCGGCGCGTCCAGCTCGACCGTCCCCGCGGCCACCAGCTGCATCATCGCCGTGGCGACGAAAGCCTTGGTGTTGCTGCCGACCCGGACGACAGCATTGTCCGGGAACACCGCCCCCGACTCGGTGTTCCCGACGCCCGCCGAGGCGGTCCAGTCCCGGCCGTCCTCAGTGACGACCACCTGCACGCCGGCCAGGCCCGTCGCCACCGCCGCCTCCAGCGCGTGCCGCACCGCGGCCCGATCACTGTCGGAAAGTTGTCGCGGCGCAGCGGAATCCGTCCCCGAATCGCAGGCTGTCAGGGCGAACATCGCGGCGACCCCGCCCGCCACGATCCGCCGAACCCTCAGCGAAGTCATACCTGCACGGTGACACGGCCGCACCGGGCCCCGCATCGCCCTCAGGTCTCACCCCGCCCTGGGGATTGCCCCTGAGTGAGCCCTCAGGGCCGCACGCCGCTACAGCGAGCTGTTGCGGGCGGCTGCATCAAGCTTGGACTGGCTGTTTTCACTGGGGGCTCCGAAGCAGCCAGTTCTGCGGACACGAAAAGGCCCGATCCGAAAGATTCGGACCGGGCCTGATGCTCTGCTCTTGCCGGGGACTACGCGCGGTCGAACTCGCCGTCGGAAACGCCTGCCGTGAAGGCGTCCCATGCGCCGGGGGTGAAGACGAGTGCGAGGCCAGCCGGATTCTTCGAATCCCGAACTCCGACCATGCCCTCATCGAGGAATGCGACCTCGACGCACTCCGAGTTCCCGGCACTGCGGGTGCTCTTGAACCACTTAGCCCCACCAGGCGGTTGTTGTCCACTTTCACGAATCCCTTCTTGCCACCTGCCGCAGCAGGGCCCTGCTGGCCACCACATCCAGCGCAGCGTGCTGGATTGTCGCGAACGCCTTACGGTACTTGTCGACATCCGACTCTCCTTCAAGGTACGCATCACCGGTGAAGTTCTCGACATAAATCACAGTCGGATCGGCTACCCCCTTTATGTCGGGCTTGAAGTCCAAAATGACGAACGGGCCTACCGCCATTCCGAGTGGGAAACCTGCCCTGAACGGCAGTATGCGGATTGAGATGTTCGGCCTGGTGCTGAGATCGGCGAGATGTCGTAGCTGGGCCGCCATGACCACTTCGTTGCCAACCATCGAGCGCAGCGCCGACTCATGCAGTATCAGATCGACGCTGATCGGCGACTTCTTGCGCGTAATGATCTTCTGGCGCTGCAACTTCAGCTCGATTCGACGATCCTGCTCCTCCTCGGAGTCCTTGGGGAAGTAGATCCGATTGAGTGCGCGGGCATAGTCGGCCGTCTGAAATAGACCGGGCACCAGGTCGGGCCGAAAGATCTCCATGGCGTGCGCATCTGTTTCCAGCCGCATGTACACGTCAAGGTTCTGGCGGATCAAGTCATTGAAGGTGTTGTACCAAGTCTTCTCGCCGGCAATCGGAATGGCGGTGCTCAACTCGGCCCAGCTCAGTGCGGTGTAGCTGAGTGCGACGCCGATTCGGTCATGGGGACTATGCTACGACCGCACCGGCGATCCGAATGGTTAGTGCGATCCGGTATCGGTCGCCGGTATATCTATACCTCGCTGCAGTGCGGCCACGATGCCGTCCAGGATTTCGTACAGCGCCGCGATCGAATGGTCGGTGCCGAGCATCCAATTGTCGAGGCCGACGCCGAAGGCGGCGAAGCAGGTGGCGGCGACCAGTTGCGGGCGCAGATCGGATTCGGGCAGACCGGATCGCTTGGCGAGGAATTGGGCGAGGGCATGTTTGCGGCTCATGGCCCCGGTGAAATTCTCCTGGCGCAGTTCGGGATTGGTGACCAGCAGGTGGCGGGCGCGGCGGGCGGTATCGGCCTGATGGCGGCGCAGCGCCGCTTCGGATTTGTCGAGCAATAGCTCCTGGATCGCCGAACGCATTGCGGTGAGCGCGGATTCGGTGACCGGTCGGCGTTCCAGTGCCGAAAGCAGTTGCGCCATCAGATCTTCCTCGTGCGCGAACACCACGGCCATCTTGGACGGGAAGTGCCGGTGGAAGGTGCGCCGCGAAACCTGCACGGCGTCGGCGATCTGCTGCACTGTGGTCTGTTCGAAACCCTGCCGCTCGAACAGGCGTAGCGCGGCATCGATCAGTTCCCGGCGCACCCGGGCCTTCTCCTGCTCGCGCAGACCGCTCGGCTCCATGCGCCCTCCCGAACATATCTGTCTCAAAGTGACACTTTCTAGTCTAGTCTCACTGAAGTGTCTCAATGAGACAGCAACTCCGAGTGAGAGGAATAGTGTCGATGCGTCGCACACTGATCACCCTGGCCACCGCGGCCATGCTGGCCGGACCATGGGTCGCCACCGCGCAGGCGGATCCGGTCGAACCAGCACCGGGAACAGTGGTGCGCGACGAGGCGCTGCCATCGGATCTGTGGCTCGCGGGCACCGGATCGGCGCGGCGACTCACCTATTGGACCAGCGACTCCGACAATCGCCCCGCCCAGTCGACCGGCGCGATCTTCATCCCGGCGGGTGCACCCCCACTCGGCGGCTGGCCGGTGCTGTCCTGGGAGCACGGGACCGTCGGCGTCGGCGACGATTGCGCACCGTCGACGACGGGCCGGTCCGAGCGCGACCAGAACTATCTGGGCACCTGGCTACGGCAGGGTTATGCCATCGTGGCCACCGATTACATCGGCCTCGGCACACCCGGTGTGCATGCCTATCTCGATAGTCGGGCCGAGGCGCATGCCGCGATCGATATGGTGCGCGCCGCCCGCGCCGTCGACGATTCGCTCGCGTCGAAATGGGTGGCCATCGGTCAGTCCCAGGGCGGCGGGGCCGCGGTGTTCACCGCGTCGCTGGCCACGAAGTATGCCCCCGAACTCGACTACCGCGGTGCGGTCGCCACCGGTCCCGCTTCGAATATCGTCGACGCGGCCATGCTGGTCGGACCGTCGACACCGGCGCTCAGGTCGTCGCACCTGACCGCGTACGCGACATATGTGATGAACGGTTTACAGGCGGCACGTCCGGACTTCGACTTGGACAGCTACCTCACACCCGTCGGTAAGGAGTTGGTCGATGCGGCCCGGACGCTGTGCTTCACGCCGCTGGCCCAGCGCGCCGAGGGCATCACCCTGGATCAGCTGTTCTCCCGGCCGCTTTCGGAAGGTGACTTCGCCGCGACTGCCCGTCCGATCATGGATGTGCCGATGACCGGATACGACCGCCCGCTCTTCATCGGCCAGGGCACCAATGACACCGATGTGCCCGCGCCGTTGACCGCGAAACTGGTCGCCGATCTTCAAGCCAATGGCGTCCGGCCCGAGGTCCACGTCTACCCCGGCCTGGACCACAGTGCGACCGTCGCGGGTTCGCTACCGGACAGCATGCCCTTCGTCGCCCGATTGTTCGGCTGAAATCAGCACCTGGGGCTGCGTAAGGCAGTCTCCGGCAATCGGAATGGCGGTGCTCAACTCGGCCCAGCTCAGTGCGGTGTAGCCGAGTGCGATGCCGAAGGTGTGCGGACCAGCCGCCGTGGCGAGTGGATGTTGTTGTGCGGCAAGGTGGTGGCGGGACAGTCCGTCGAGCGCCACCCCGCGTGCTCGGCCCGCTGCCACGGCACGCTGTTCGGCCGCGAGCGAATCCAGTGGCACCACCACGTGGGAACCCGCATCGTCGCCGAGTACTTCGAGTCCGCGCCGGCGCAGCTCGGCCACGACCAGGGCTCGGCGCGGCGGCACCGCGCGGCGCAGCCGGCGCAGGTGTCGGGCGAGATCGCCGTGCCGGGCGAATGCGGTGAGCACGCGCTGGCCGACCGGGCTCGGGCCGGTACCGGTTCGCTCGCGATGCGCGATAACAGCTTCGGTGATATCCGGGGCGGCGACGAGCCAGCCGGTGCCCAAGGTCGGTGTGAGGATCTTGCTCGTGGTGCCGAGATGGACGACGACGTCCGGGGCCATCGCCGCCAGCAGTGGCAAAGGCGCGGTGTCGTAGCGCAATTCGCCGTCGTAGTCGTCCTCGATGATGAGCAGGCCCGCACGCCTGGCGAATTCGACGAGCTGTACCCGCCGCGCCGCTTGCATGCGGGTGCCGAGTGGAAATTGGTGCGCCGGAGTGCAATACACGGCCTTGATGCCATCGGGCAGTCGATCGACGCGCAGACCGTCGGCATCGATCGGCACCGGCAGTACCCGGACGCCGGCCGCGACGAATGCGCCCGCGGCCCGCTGATAGCCCGGATCTTCCATGGCAATGGCGTCACCGGGACGCAGCAGGGCGGTCGCGAGTTCGCCTACGGCCGAACTGGTTCCGGCCGTCGCGAGCACCACGGTCTTGCTGCCAGCGCCCAAGCCGCGGTGGCGTAGCAGGTGTTCGGCGACCGTCGCGCGGTATTCCGGTTCGCCGCCGCGATCCTTACGGATAACGGGGGAGTCGTCGGCGGCCGCACGCCAGGCACGCCGCCAGGCCGCCCGGTCGATCGCCTCGATGCACGGTGCGCCGGGGCCGAGATCGAGTAGGTCCGGTTCCTGCTCGGCGGTGTCGCGGGTACTCGGTCGAGCGGGCGGTTCGGCGGGGGCGGTGGTCAGGTAGGTGCCCGAGCCCCGGCGGCCCGCGATCCAACCCTCGGCGTGTAGTTGGTCGTAGGCCGCGGCGACCACCGTGCGGCTCACCCGGAGGCGTTGGGCGAGTTCGCGCGACGACGGGAGTCGATCATCCGCACGCAGGAGTCCGTTGCTGGCCGCGGCCCGCAGTCCTGCCGCGACCTGAACCGATAATGGCTGGTCGGCACCGCGGTCGAGGATGATCGGAAGTTCCTCCAGCATCGCGCACCTCCCCGAATTGGACTGTTCGAATTTCCCTGAATTGGCTATTCTGGAATGCCACTTACGGCTCCACGCTAGAGGTATGACGAAGTCCATCAGCTCTCGGCCGCCGCTTTCGCCGACCCAACGCACCACCCTGACACGTTCCAAGGAGCGCGGCCGGGCCGACCGGGCCGAACTGGATGCGGTCCTCGACGCCGGCCTGGTCTGCCACCTCGGCGTGCTGCTCGGTGGCAGTCCGGTGGTGCTCCCGACCGTTTACGGCCGCGACGGCGACACGCTGTACCTGCACGGCTCGACCGGCGCCGGAAACCTGCGGGCGGCGCTGACCGGCGAGATCTCCATCGCCGTCACCCTGGTCGACGGCATGGTCTACGCCCGCTCGGCCATGCACTTCTCCACCAACTACCGCTCGGCCGTGGTGCGCGGTCGTGCCGTCGAACTCACCGACCCCGATGAGCGCAGGCACGCGCTGCGGGTCATCGTCGAACACTCCGCCCCGGGCGCGTGGGATCGCGTGCGGCCGCCGAACAAAAAGGAAATGGCCGCCACCATGGTCCTCGCCCTCGACCTGACCGAGGCATCGGTGAAGGTCCGCACCGGTGGCCCCAAGGACGACGCCGCCGATATCGAAACCGGCGGCGTCTGGGCAGGTGTCCTGCCCTTGCGTCAGGTCTGGGATGCCCCGATCTCCTCGGACGATCTAGAGCCGGGCATCGAGGTTCCGCCGGATGTACTCGATCGAACCGAGATGGCAACGCTCCCCACCCGGTAACCCATGCCCGCTCCGCCGCCGCATATGCCCAGTGCGCACCTCACAGAGCCGCGCCATGTGTCGGGCCTCCTCGCCGGTCCGCGCGACCAATCCGCGCATATCGCCGAGCTCGCGGACGCGCTCTCGGCCACAGGACGCGGCGGCTTCGTGCCGGCAGCTATTTCTCCAGTGCTTCGCGTTGTGCCGGGCTCAGGCGGTCCGGTCTCGCGATGAGGGTGTACGTCGTGGGCCCGATGGCTTGCAGGACAAAGGGATCGGCGATGGCTGGTTGATGTTGAATCGCGTCCAGCGCGGCGACGGCGCGGTCTCGGGGCCAGTCGAGCGCGGTGGCCAGCGTGTCCACGGTGAGCGGTCGGCCGGCGTGTACGAGGGCGGCGAGCACGGTCAGTGCGTCGTACACGGCGGTCTCGGCGAGGGGGCTGCCGCTCATCTGCTCGCTGAGTCGACCGAAGAATTGGCCCATCGCGTCGAGCCGGGCGCCGGCGGTTGTGTCGGCACCGAAGATCTCGATGCCCCGCCGTGTGGCGGTCGCGATCTCGCGGTGCGCGCCGGTGTCGGCCTGCCATGCCTGGAGCCAGACGTCGTCGTCGATGACGTACCGCTCGCGGCGCCGACCGGAGTCCGGTTGGCGCACCACCAGTTTCATGCCTTCGAGGTAACCGATGGACTTGGATACCGATGCCGGGCTGACCTGTAGCCGGTGCACCAGGTCGGCTGACGTCAGGCCGCCGGCGTCGGCGGTGAGCACGCAGGTGAACACTCGGGCGGTCATCCGGGGCAGTCCGGTCGCTGCCAGCAGGGTCGCGAACTGGTCCACGAAGCCGCGCACCATCTCGGTCGGCTGTGCGTCGGTCGCGGACTCGCTGGGTGGTGTCGGCTTGCGTCGGCGGGCACGGTGGCCGGCGGCTTGCTGCGCGTGGTCGGCCAGGTAGTCACCGGGCGCAGTGTTGCGTGCGACCTCGCGACTGATCGTCGACGTCGGCCGACCGAGCCGACGGCCGATCTCGGCGTACCCGAGCCCGTCGGCCAGCCAGGCCGCGATTCGGCGACGGTCTCGATGGGTCAGTCTGCCTCCCGGCATCGGCGCACCTCCTCTCCTTGCGTTCATCAACAGTACATTGCAACGAACAGAGTAGGCGGTTGCATTTATTCGCAATCCTGTTGCAACAATTTTCGTATTTACCTGGCTCTATATAGTAGATGCGTTGATGGATCACAAAATGCAACGTAGCTTTTCCTTATCTGGAAATATTGGACAGCGAGGAAACCATGATGCATGTGATGGCCGTGTCGACCGTCTCGGACGTCGAAAAGTTCTGGGATGGCCTGAAGAAGGCGCACGCCAAGCTCCCCAAGGGCGCCAAGTGGAAGGTGGCGGTCGCGAGCAAAGATGGCGGCAAGGCGGTGAACATCATCACCCACGACTCCGTCGAGGATGTTCGGGACTTCGTCGAGGCATACGCCGGCACCTACGCCACGACCGAATATTTCGAAGCGGATGCCGCGAACGCGGTCGGTCTCCCGCGATGACGATCGACGTGCCGCGGCTTCAGGCCCGAGTCGCCGAACTCCTGACGGAGTACGCCATTCCGAGCGCCGCGATCGGTGTGCTCCACGAAGGAGAGATCGCCGAATTCGCGATCGGCGTCAAGAACGTGGAAACGCGGGAACCCGCGACAACGGACACCATTTACCAGTGCGGCTCCATGACCAAGACCTGGACCGCGCTGGCCTTCATGCAGCTCGTCGACGAAGGCAAGGTCGATCTGGACGCGCCGGTGCGGACCTACCTGCCCGGTTTCACAGTGGCCGATCCCGAGGTAAGCGCCAAGGTCACCCCTCGTCACCTGCTGTACCACGCCAACGGCATCGAGGAAGTCTTCGATGATCCCGGTGAAGGCGACGACGTCTATGAGCGCATGGTGGACACCATCACCACCGCGCCCCAAGTCTTCCCGCTGGGCTACACCCACGGTTACAGCGCGGCGCTGGGCTACGCCATCCTCGCTCGGATCCTGGAGGTGATCGACAACAAACGCTGGGACGACGTCATGCGGGATCGCCTCTTCGACCCCATGGGCCTGACCAGCACGAACAGTTGGCGTGAGCAGGTGGACCACACTCGGGCCGCGACCGGGCACCTGATCTTTTCCCTGGACGAAGGCCCCATCGTCACACCGGTGGACCACCTGCCGCGCGCCTTCGGGGCCGGCGGCGGCATCACCTCGACGACCACGGAAGTGCTCGCGATGGCGCACGTCCTCCTCACCAGCGGCACGGCGCCGAACGGGAAGCGCATCGTCTCGGCAGACAGCATCCGAGAGATGGCGAGTTCGCGGGTGCCGGTACCGGATCCGTACATGTTCGGGCCGGAATGGGCGCTCGGACTCATCGTGTGTGACTGGCGCGGCGAAACCGTCTACGCCACCGACGGCAGCACGATCGGCCAGAACGCCCGGCTTCGGCTCCTGCTGGATTCCCATACCGCCATCGCGATGCTGACCAATGGCGGACCGCGGGAAAGCTTCTACCGCAAGGTGTTCAACGAGATCCTGACCGACCTCGGCACGGTCACCATCCCGGATCTGCCCGCACCGGATCCGACGCTGAACCTCGACCTGGCCAGGTATGAAGGCGTCTACGGGCGACCCGGCGCACGGTACGAGGTGTCAGCGAAGGGCGAAAAGCTGTACCTGACCTTGGTCCTCGACCCGATGCAGGCAGAGTTGCTGCAGAAACCAGACCGCATCAGATACGAACTGCTGCCGGTGAGCGAGACACATTTCCTGATGCCACCGGCGGATCCGCTGGAGGACACCCAGACAGTCGCGATCTACGACTTCGCCAACGGCGCCGCCCAATACCTCCACACCAACTGCCGGGTGAACCCACGACTGGGATGATCTGTGAACTATCGTGCGGATTCACCGTCGACGCTATCGAAGAGCCGTGACCCCAACGCCATTGCCTCGCAGTCGATCCCAAGCTTCGGGTAGTTCTCACAACCCAGCCGATCTTCGATTGTGACGGCGCTGTCACGGCACGTTCGGCAACACCTCCACACCCGGTGCGAGGTGCGCACCGGGTGTGCGAGGACGGATCGCGGCGTGGGCTGGAGGTCACCACAAGGTGATCGGTAGGCCGAGGGCGGTTGCGGTTTCGTGGGCCAGGGCGCGGAGGGTTTCCGGGGTGCCGACGCGTTCGGGGTCGAGGCTGACGACAGCGAGGGTGTAGGTATCCGCGATGTGACAGAGATAGCCGGACAGACGGGTGCGCGGGAGGCGGTTCGCGGTGAGGCCGGGGTGGATGGCGCGCGCGGCGACGCCGGTGCATCGGTGTGGGCCGAGGGCGCGCAGGGAGTCGGGGAGCGTTCCGAGATTGGAGCACAGGATGTCTCGCTCACCGGCGCCCTTGGACAGGGCGTATGCCCAGCGGTCCGGAATGACCTGCAGCAGTTCCTCCGGCATCTCGCCCGGGCTGGACATCCGCCGCTCGTAGGCGATTCGCGCTTTCTCGCGGATGGTGGCCGGGGTGTCGGCGCGCTCGATGGTTATCTCGGTCATCGAGAGGTCATTGTCGACGCGCGGTTCGTCGCGGGTATCGACCGGAAGGCTGGCATCGATCATCTCGCCCGGAAATCCACTGGCCCACAACATCTTCGCGATCAGCGCAATGAACAGGCTGTTGGCAGTACCACCCTGTGCGGCGGCCACCGACTCCCAGTCGCCTGCCGGGCATTGCAGAACCACGCTATGGGTCATCTTCCCGGTGTGTTCGCGGGCCGATACCGCAGATTCGCGGTCCGCTACCGCGCGAGCAGGACGTTCTGGGATGCCCCGGCGCAGCGCGCGGACCGTGCCGCGCACAACGATCGACCATTGCCGCCAGGCATCGGACCAATCCGACGTTGCCGCCCGGGGCCCTGCGGCGTTCACACGGGCGTCGGACCGGTCTGCTTCTCCTGCGGGGGATGTCATCGGCTCGCTCGTATTCGATCGGTCGGGCGCGCCGGTGACCAAACGCGGCGCATCCGAGCAATCCACCTCTGGTGCAGTTGATTTCGACGATGAGCGCCGGACCAGCGCCGACGGCCTCCGCAGGCTTGTGCCGCCGAGCGCGTCATCGACCGCCAGCACAAGGGCTCGACCGTCGGCAAGCGCATGGGAGCAGGTCAGCGACACAATCGAGCCGCCATCAGCCAGGGCGGCGGTCGACAATCGCCAACCCGGACCGTATTCGGGATCGAGGTTCGCGCCCTGCTCAGCGGCCCACTCGAGCAGCTCCCCGTTGGTGATGGTGCCGGCGGTGAGCTCGAGCGGATACGCCCGAGTGTTCGCCCGCCAACTACGCCGTGCCCCCGGAACCCGAGGCCGAATCACCCTGCGGCCCAACGGGCCAACCCGCAGCGCCGCGTGCACCTGCCGCAGCAACTCCGGATCGACGCGATCGGCGGTGCGCCACAAACCCTGGAGCGCGATCGGGGTACCGAGCCCGCGATGCGTGCGTAGGAAGATCTCGTCGACGACGCTCGCGCGCTGGGCCGGGCTCATTGTCAGGTACGCGCACCGTGCCGGCCCGCACCGGCGGCGAACCGCTGCGCGCCGTCCAAGGCGCCGTCGGTCAGGGCCTTCAGGCCGTGCCGGTACTCGTTGCGCAGCGCCGTCTCTTCGTCCATGCCGTCCTGTTCCAACAGCGACATGCGGTCCGAACGCAGGCAGGTCTGCGGCAGTGCGGCCAATTCGGCGGCGAGCTGTTCGGCGGCGTTGCGGGATTCGCCATTCGGCACCACGCGATTGACCAGTCCGATCTGCAGCGCCTCCGTGGCGGCGACGGCACGACCGGTGAGCACCATATCCATGGCGCGCCCGGTACCGATAATGCGCGGCAACCGAATCGTGCCGCCATCGATCAGCGGTACCCCCCAGCGGCGGCAGAACACGCCGAAGGTGCTGTCCTGCTCGGCAACTCGCATATCGCACCACAGGGCCAGCTCCAGCCCGCCCGCGACCGCATATCCCGAGATCGCGGCGATTACCGGTTTGGACAGCCGCATTCGAGTCGGTCCCATCGGGCCGTCACCATCCTCGGTGACCCGATTGGAGCGCTCGGTGCCCAGCGCCTTCAGGTCCGCGCCCGCGCAGAAGGTGCCGCCGTCGCCCCACAGCACGGCGACCGCCGCATCCGGATCGGCGTCGAATTCGCGGAATGCGTCGACCAGCGCCGCGGCTGTCGGACCATCAACGGCATTGCGTGCCTCGGGGCGGTGCAGGATCACAGTGGTCACGGGCCCGTTGCGTTCGATTCGCACAGTCACGAGCATGACCATACGCCGTCGGAATTACCCTTGTGTGAAGAAATGAATTTATGGTTCACTTCTTGTATGGCCTACCGCAGAACCCCTGCTGTCCAGGCCCGCCTCGATGCCCAGGCGGGCCTGATCGTGCAGGCCGCGACCAAGGTGCTATCGCATGCCGGCTATGCCGGACTGTCCATGGCGGCCGTCGCCGCCGAGGCTGGCGTGGCCACCGGGACGGTCTACAAGAACTTCACCGGCAAGGCCGACCTGGTGAGCGCGGTATTCCGGAAGGTGGTGGCGCACGAGGTGGCCGCGGTGGTCACCGCGAGCGCCGCTGGAACGGCCGTCGAGCGGGTGACCGCGGCGGTGGAGACCTTCGCGGGCCGGGCGCTGAAGAATCCGAAGCTCGCCTACGTCCTGCTCGTCGAACCCGTCGATACCGTGGTCGACACTGAGCGTCTGCGCTTCCGCCGCGCCTTCGCCGAAGCCTTCGAATCCGCGGTCGCGGCAGGCGTTTCGGATGGGGAACTGCCCGCACAGGATGCCAAGACCAGCGCGGCCGCCCTCGTCGGCGCGATCGGCGAGGTCCTGGTCGGCCCGCTGGCCGACGCACCGCACAGCGAATCCGTTGTGCCCGAACTCATCAGTTTTGCGTTACGCGCACTGGGTGTGCGCGATGAATCCGACTCAGGAGTGTCCGATGCCGACGCATGAAGTCTTCAATCAGGTTCCCGATATCGTGCCCTTCGATGTCGCGCAGAACCCGGCCCTGCTCGAGGGACTGCACCGCGAAGGCGCGGGCTGGGCCGAACCGGAGCTACATGAACTCGGCACGCGCGCAGGCGGATTCGAAGCCCAGGAGTGGGGCCGGCTGGCCAATGAATACCCGCCGGTCCTGCACACACACGACCGCTACGGCAACCGCATCGACGAGGTCGAATTCCATCCGTACTGGCACGAACTGATGAAAGTCGCTGTCGCGCACGGACTCCACGGTTCGCCCTGGCTCGACAATCGGCCGGGTGCCCATGTCGCCCGCGCGGCCAAGTTCTACACCTGGGGCGCCGCCGACGCCGGGCATATGTGCCCTATCTCCATGACCTACGCGATCGTGCCCGCACTGCGCCACAATTCCGAACTCGCGGCCAGATATGAACCGCTACTCGGTTCTCGCACTTACGATTTCGGCCTGCGTGAGCCGTCGACCAAGGCCGGTCTCATCGCCGGCATGTCGATGACCGAGAAGCAGGGCGGCTCCGACGTTCGCGCCAACACCACCATCGCCACACCACAACCCGACGGCAGCTACCGCATCGTCGGCCACAAGTGGTTCACCTCGGCCCCCATGTCGGATATGTTCCTCACCCTGGCCCAGGCGCCCGGTGGCCTGTCCTGTTTCCTGCTCCCGCGCGTACTTCCGGACGACACCCGCAATCCCATTCGGATCCAGCGCCTCAAGAACAAGCTCGGCAACAAGTCGAACGCTTCCTCGGAGATCGAATACGAGAATGCCACCGGCTGGCTGGTCGGTGCGGAAGGGGCTGGCGTCAAGACCATCGTCGAAATGGTCAACATGACCCGCCTGGACTGCGTTATCGGCTCCGCCATGGGCATGCGCGTCGGCGCCGTCCACGCCGCGCATCACGCGCGGCACCGCGAAGCGTTCGGGGCCAAGCTGATCGACCAACCCGCGATGCGCAATGTGCTGGCCGACCTGGTCATCGAATCCGATGCCGCGACCACGGTGATGATGCGCCTGGCCGGTGCGACCGATCGCGCGGGCACCGATCCCGCGGAGGCCGCCCTGCGCCGAATCGCCTTGGCGGTCACCAAGTATTGGGTGTGCAAGCGCGCCCCAGCACATGCGGCCGAGGCCCTGGAATGCTTCGGCGGCAATGGCTATGCCGAGGAATCCGGTATGCCCCGGCTCTACCGCGAGGCCCCGCTCATGTCCATCTGGGAAGGTTCTGGCAATGTCGCGGCGTTGGATGCCTTGCGCGCCATGGGCCGTCAGCCCGAAACCGTGGAGGCCTTCTTCAACGAAGTCTCGCTCGCCGCGGGCGCCGACGCCCGGCTCGACGATGCCATCGCCCGTCTCGGCAAGGAACTGTCCGACCTCGACGAAATCGAATACCGCGCCCGCCGTGTCGTCGAACTCATGGCCCTGGTCCTGCAGGGTGCGCAACTGGTCCGCCACGGCCACCCCGCCGTGGCCGACGCCTTCTGTGGCACCCGCCTAGGTGACGACTGGGGCATCGCTTTCGGCACCCTCCCCACCGGCGTGAACACCACCGACATCATCGCCCGCGCCCTCACCTGACCCCGGCCGCTCGCGAGCATCCCATGCGAGGTCGACGACGGTGCGAATCCAGGGATCTTCTTTCGGGTGCTCGCGTCCGCGCCGCTGCGAGTGCTCGCGTCGGCCCGCTGTGGCGCTCGGCTCAGTGCGCGAGCGCGGCAGGCTGGGCGCGCCATTGCCGTGGCGAGAGGTCGTGATTGCGCCGGAACAGGCGGGTGAAGTAGCCCGCGTCCGGCATCCCGACCCGCCGGGCGATCTCGCCCACCGGCAGATCCGTCTCCGCCAACAGACGGCGTGCCTCGGTCATCCGCCGCTCGGTGATCCACGCCTGTACGGTGCGCCCGGTGCGGCGGCGCACCACGGTGGTCAGATGCCCCGGCGTCATGCCGACCGCATCGGCCACATCGCGTAGTGACAGCGGTGCGCTGTGCCGCTGATCGATCACGTCGAACACCTCGGCGAGCAGCGGTTCACCGCTGCGCCGTAGATCGCCGACCACATCGGCGGCCAGTCGCGCGAGGTCGATGAGCAGTAGCGTCAGATGTGCCGAGGCCGCCTGCCGATATCCCTCCTGCCGCTGGGTCAGCTCGGCTTCGATAGCAGCAATCGCATTGTCCCACCATGGCCTTCGTTCCACCGGGACGGCCAACTCCAGCACGCCTCCCGAATGCTGGTGCAGGAACGGAAATAACAATGGATGCGCCCGCCACGTGGGCCAGGGCGCGCGTCCGGCATCACCGAGCGCCGCGGGATCGAAGAACACCGCGACCGAGCCTTCGGACTCATACGGTGGTGCGTCCGCGATCACCTGACCCGGTGCGACCACGTACACCATCCCGGCGGACTGGATGTACAGCAAGGCCGGAAAGTTGTGAATATGCGGGCTGTGGCCGTGTTCGGTAAGGCGATCGAACCACAGCAGCGATACCGGCGGCGTGACCTGATCGCTGCGATAGTCGTACGCCGGAACACCACGGCGGTGCCGGACCACCCGGGTAGCCTCGGTCATATCACCGAAAATAGTCCAACTTCGGCCGATTATCACCCAATTATGGCGCGGGATCAGCGGGCATCATGAGATTTATGACCAAAGATCATCCACATTCCGTAGTCGAAGCCATGGGTAACCGGCACGACTACCTGCCCGCCGCGGGTCGTGATGCGCTCCTCCCCGGCTACGACCTGCTGACCCGCCTGCTCGGCATGTACAAACTCCACGAAACCCTCGTCGCACAGGCCGAACTCACCGCTGATCAGCGGGTACTGGAAATCGGCTGCGGCACAGGTAATCTGACGATCCGCGCCAAACGCGCCCAGCCCGCGGCGGAGGTGATCGGCTCCGATCCCGACCCGCTCGCACTCGCCCGTGCCGAGCGAAAGGCGCACGGGCTGAACGGAATTCGCTTCGAGCGGGCCTACGCGCAGGAACTGCCCTTTCCGGACCAGGAATTCGACCGGGTGCTGTCTTCGATGATGCTGCACCACCTCGAAACCGATATCAAAACCGCCGCACTTGCCGAGGCGCTGCGCGTGCTGCGCCCTGGCGGCAGCCTGCACATCGTCGATGTCGGTGGTGCGGTGACCCCGGACGACGGCCTGATGGCCCGGCTGCTGCTGCACAACGACCATGCCAGGGACAACCTCGGCGACGGCATCCCCCAACTCCTGCGCAAGGTCGGCTTCGACTGCGCGGTCGTCGCCTCGCAGCGGCACCGTCGCCTCGGTCGCGTCACCTTCTACCGCGGGACCCGCCCGAATTGACCGCCGCCGCGCTGGAGCGGTTGGAGCACCCGCTCGACCAGCGCGGTATCGCAATGTTCGATCATCCCGCCGCGGTACGCCCGACCTGTGTCGTCTATCGCGGCGCGGCCTCGGCTACCCCGAGGCGGCTCTTCATCGAGGCACTGCGCGACGCCGCCGACGTCGCGACCGAAGTCCGGCAACGACTTCGATAGCCGACTTATTTAGCCATGCGCGCAAATTCGAGGCGGACCGACGCAGGCTGAGTAGGGTGATTTCGATGACACGGACTTCCGTCGAAAAACCGTTGCGCTCGTTGGTCGAGCACCTGCGGATTCGGGCGGCGGGGTGCGCCCGACGGTATGTGCTCGGCATCGCGGGTCCGCCGGGTGCGGGTAAATCCACGCTGTCCAAGGCCATTCGCGACGATCTGAACAATCGAGCCGGTGCTCGGATCGCTGAGATCGCGCCGATGGACGGCTTCCACCTGCCCGGCGCCGTCCTACGCGCGACGGGAAATCTGGAGCGCAAGGGCGAACCGCACACCTTCGACGTCGCGGCCTTCGTGGCATCCCTACGCCGCCTGCGCGATACCCCACTCGGCGAGCCGATGCCGTGGCCGACCTTCGATCGCGCCATCGAGGAACCGACTCCGGCCGGTGTCGTCTTCGATCGGCAGGAGATCGCCATTGCCGAGGGCAACTACCTGCTGCTGTCCGACGCCGCCTGGTCGGGTGTGCGTGAATTCCTCGACGAGGTCTGGTATCTGGATGTGGCCCGCGAGGTGATCGAACAACGCCTGCTGCGCCGCCACATTCGCGGCGGCCGGACCCCTGAGGCCGCGAAAATCAAGGTGTACGACAGCGATCTGCCCAACGCCGATCTGATCGCCGATACCAGCCACCGAGCCGACCTCCTCCTGCGCCAGCGCGGCGGCCGCTACTACGCCGCCCAGGGATGATGAGCACCCGCGTCGCCGAATCATGCTGGAGGTGACGTGATCTCGCTCGACAGTTCAGGCCGAGGACCACGGCCGCACCGGAGGTGCTGGTCGAATGGGGAGTCCTGGCCCGAACGGAACGAGGGGGTCGACGAGATCGAGATCGACGGCCCGTTCGAGGTCGACACTTCGTTCACCTGAGGGACTCCGGCGACGATACCGTGCGGCTGCGCCTGGGGAGATCGAACCCGGCGAACTGTTCATCGGTGAATTCGACGGCGGCGATTTCACCGTCGTTCCGAGCACCGCCTGGAGTCGGCGGGTGCGGGCTGGACCCGCGTCGTCTACCGGACCGAGATCATCGGCGACGCCGCCGATACCGTCGGAATCGGTCCGGAGATCACCGTCGACTTCCCGGATGTCGTTGCCGCCCTGATCAAGACGGCGCACGCGCCGGGCTGAGGCTCAGCGGTTGGCGCGGTACCAGCCGATCAGGGCGTCGGTGGACGAGTCCCCTTGCGGCTGGGGCTCTTCCGGAGACGTCAGCAGGGGAGCCAGCGCTAGCGCCTGCTGCTTGCCGAGTTCCACACCCCACTGGTCGAAACTGTCGATGCCCCAGATGGTGCCCTCGACGAATACCTGATGCTCGTAGAGCGCGATCAACTGGCCGACCACCGACGGTGTCAGCTGCGGCGCCAGGATGGTCGTGCTCGGCCGATTGCCCGGCATCACCTTGTGCGGCACCACCTTCGGATCGGTGCCCTCGGCGATGATCTCCGCGGCGGTCTTGCCGAAGGCGAGCACCTTGGTCTGCGCGAACAGGTTGCTCATCAGGATGTCGTGCATACTGCCGGTACCGTCGCGGGTGGGCAGATCATCGGTGGGACGGGCGAATCCGATGAAATCCGCCGGAATCAGCCGCGTGCCCTGGTGCAGCAGTTGGTAGAAGGCGTGCTGGCCGTTGGTGCCCGGTTCGCCCCAGAAGATCTCACCGGTCGAGGTGGTCACCGGGCTGCCGTCGGCGCGCACCGATTTGCCGTTGGACTCCATCGTCAGCTGCTGTAGATAGGCCGGGAAGCGCGCCAGATCGTTCGAATACGGCAGTACCACACGTGATTCCGCGTCGAAGAAGTTCGAGTACCAGATGCCGAGCAGACCGAGCAGTACCGGTCCGTTCTCGGCCAGCGGCGCGGTCGCGAAGTGCCGGTCGACGGCGTGCATTCCGGCCAGGAATTCGGCGAAGCGCTCCTTGCCGATGGTCGCCATCACCGAAAGGCCGATGGCCGAATCCACCGAATAGCGGCCGCCGACCCAATCCCAGAAGCCGAACATATTCGCGGTGTCGATCCCGAATTCGGCGACCCGCTCGGCATTCGTCGACACGGCTACGAAATGCTTGGCGACGGCGTCCGCGCCGAGCGCGGCGACCAGCCAACGCCGGGCGGCAGTGGCATTGGTCAGCGTCTCCAGCGTCGAAAACGTCTTGGAGGCAACGATGAACAGCGTGGCGGCCGGGTCGAGTCCGTCGAGTTTCGCGAGCAGATCGGCCGGGTCGACATTCGAGACGAAGCGAGCGCCGATCCCGGCGTCGGCATAGTGCCGCAGTGCGCGATGCACCATATCCGGGCCGAGATCCGAACCGCCGATGCCGATATTCACCACGGTCTTGATGCGTTCGCCGGTCGCGCCCCGCCACGCACCCGAACGCACCGCGTCGGTGAATTCCCCCATCCGCCGCAGCACCTCGTGCACCTCGGCGCCCACGTCCGCGCCGTCCACGATGACCGTCTCGCCCGCGGGCAGACGTAGCGCGATATGTTCGACCGCGCGGTCCTCCGAGGTGTTGATGTGGTCGCCGCGCAACATCGCGTCGCGGTGCTCGGCCACCCCGGCCTCATGCGCCAATTCGACCAGCAGATGCAGGGTTTCCCGCGTGACGCGGTGCTTGCTGTAGTCGATGTGCAGGTCGCCGACCTGGACGATCAGCTCACTGCCGCGGTCGGGATCCTCGGCGAAGAATTCACGCAGGTGTCGTCTTGCGACGGCACCGTGGTGCTCGTGCAGTTTCCGCCAGGCCGCCGATGCGGTGATGTCGCTGCTCACGTCCGCGAGGTTACAAGCACTCGATCGGGCGCGCAGGCAAGGACGGCATACTTTCGCCGATGTTGTCCTGACGGCTACCTATGGCGATCACTCGTGTGTCGCTCGAGCAGGAGCAGCGGCGAGCGTATGCGGCGGCTCGAAAGGTCGATGATTTCGGATCGATGAGTCAGGTGATGCGCGAGCGTGCGGCCTAGGCTTGGGTGCATGGTGTCCGAACGTGAAGTACTCCACTCCGTGCCGACGCAACTGTGGATCGGCGGTCCTGTCGACGCCACCGGGGGCGGCACCTTTCCGGTGCATAATCCCGCCGACGGGCAGGTGCTGACCGAAGTCGCCGACGCCACGCCGGAAGATGCCGTGCGCGCCCTCGACGCGGCCGTCGCGGTGCAGGCCGAATGGGCGGCGACACCGTCGCGCGAGCGCGGCGAGATCCTGCGCCGCGTCTTCGAGCAACTGACCGCGCGCGCCGAGGAATTCGCGCTGCTGATGACGCTGGAGATGGGTAAGGCGTTGCCGGAGAGCCGCAACGAAGTGCGCTACGGCGCCGAATTCTTCCGCTGGTTCAGCGAGGAGGCGGTGCGGGCGCACGGACGTTATCTGCACGCGCCGTCCGGCACCGGGCGGATCATCGTGCACAAGCAGCCGGTCGGGCCGTGTCTGGCCATCACGCCGTGGAACTTCCCGCTCGCCATGGGCACCCGCAAGATCGGACCGGCGCTGGCCGCGGGCTGCACGATGATCGTCAAGCCGGCATCGGCCACCCCGCTGACCATGTTGGCCCTGGCGAAGCTGTGCAGCGAGGCAGGGTTGCCGGACGGGGTGCTCTCGGTGATCACCTCCAGCCGGTCCGGCGCCGTCACCCAGCCGCTGCTCGATGATCCGCGCCTGCGCAAGCTCACCTTCACCGGATCCACCGAGGTCGGCAGGAAGCTGGTGGAGAAGTCGGCGAACGGATTGTTGCGCACCTCGATGGAGCTCGGTGGCAACGCACCGTTCGTGGTCTTCGACGATGCCGATATCGATGCCGCCGTCCAGGGCGCGATGCTGGCCAAACTGCGCAATGGCGGCGAGGCGTGTACCGCGGCCAACCGCTTCCACGTGCAGAACGGTGTGCTGGAAGAGTTCACCACCAAACTCGTGAAGGCGATGTCGAATACCGTGACCCTCGGACCGGGCACCGATCCGGACACCACGCTCGGCCCGCTGATCAACGAGGAACAGCTCAATACCGTCAGCGAACTGGTCGACGACGCGGTGGCGGTCGGCGCGCAGGTCCGCCTCGGCGGCAAGGCACCCGGCGGCCCCGGCTGGTTCTATCCCGCGACCATCCTCAGCGAGGTACCGGCGAATGCGCGGATCCTGCGCGAGGAGGTCTTCGGTCCCGTCGCACCCATCGTCGGGTTCGAAACCGAGGACGAGGGCCTCGCCGCCGCCAACAACACCGAATTCGGCCTGGTGAGCTACGTCTACACCCGCGACCTCGACCGCGCCCTGCGCATCGCCGAGGGCCTCGAATCCGGCATGGTCGGCGTCAACCGCGGCGTAATCTCCGATCCCGCAGCACCTTTCGGCGGCGTCAAGGCCTCGGGCTTCGGCCGCGAAGGCGGTATCGAGGGCATCGAGGAGTACTTGTCCACCAAGTACATCGCCCTCACCTGACCCGCGGACATGAAACGACCGCCCCGGGGTGCGAAACACCCGGGGCGGTCGTCTGGAAGGCGGCGATCTCACGAACGCCGCGCGGTTCGATCGGGCCGCTGGTCGCGGCCGAGGGTTAGTGGCCGAGTCGGCCGCGACCGAGACGCAGCAGCAGCATGGCGAGGGTATGGCCCTCCTGGCCGAGTTCGCTGAAGCGCTCGAGCACCTTCATCTCACGACTGTGTACGAGGCGGGGGCCGCCGGAGGCCATGCGCGTGCGACCGATGATCCGCGAGATCTCGCTGCGGCGCTTGATGGCGGCCAGAATTTCCGCGTCGAGCTGGTCGATCTCCTTGCGGAGCTTATCGATCTCGGCCTCGGTGTGGGGCAGAGCCGAGTCGGACCCGGTCGTCGTGGCGGGGGTGCTCATCATTCATCTCCTCGTGTCAGAACCTGGATCGGCAGGCGATCGGAGCTCGTTACCGGTCGGTTCTTTCACCGTGCAAAACAATCCTGGCGGGTCTTACAATCCTCCCCCCAGGCGGCGCGCTCAGGTACAAAGTCCGCGATCACGATATCCGGCCGTTAGCGGAATCGGATACTTCGCGGCCATCGCGCAGGTCATACGGGCCAGTCTGCCATGGGGCCGAAGCAATGCAAAACACTTCATTTTGTGAATCTCCTGAGAAGGCTTTCACGTCGGGACGCCCGTGTCGACCCCAGGGCGGTTCAGCTGCCGTTCGCTGAATGGACACGATGTCGACCGGGACTTCATCTCTGTCGGTGCCCGCCGGTAGCGTGGATGGGCGATGGACATCACGGTGGCTCCCAAGACGCAGGCCGGGCGGACTCGGCACCCGGATTCAGCCCAGAAACCGCAGGTCGACGCTGCTCGCACCGAGGAGATGGGTGGCTCCGCCGTGCCGTCCGCAGCTGGGGTCCCGCATCCGGCCCTCGATGATGCGTCGGGGCGTGTCGTGGACGACAAGCACCGTGTCGAACAAGAAAAGCGCCGCGCCGAACGTGAGCAACGTCGCGCGGAGGAGGCCGAGCGACTCCTGGACGGTCTCAACCCGCAGCAGCGCGCCGCGGTCGTGCACTCCGGTGCGCCGCTGCTGATCGTCGCGGGCGCTGGTTCGGGCAAGACCGCCGTGCTCACCAGACGCATCGCCTATCTGCTTGCGGCCCGCGGGGTGACTCCGGGGCAGGTCCTGGCCATCACCTTCACCAATAAGGCCGCCGCCGAAATGCGCGAGCGGGTGAGCGGGCTGGTCGGCCCGCGCGGGAACAACATGTGGGTCTCGACCTTCCACTCCAGTTGCGTCCGCATCCTGCGCATGCAGGCCGCGCTGCTGCCCGGTCTGAATTCCAATTTCTCCATCTACGACGCCGACGATTCCCGGCGGTTGCTCACCATGATCAGCCGCGACTTCGATATCGACGTCAAGAAATATTCGGCGCGGTTGCTGGCCACCGCCATCTCGAATCTGAAGAACGAGCTCATCGGCCCGGAGCAGGCCACCGCCGATGCCGAAACCGACGAGACCGAACTGCCCGGACTCGTCGCCCGCGTGTACACCGAATATCAGCGCCGGTTGCGTTCGGCGAACGCACTCGATTTCGACGATCTGATCGGCGAAACGGTGGCGCTGCTGCAGAACCATCCGCAGGTCGCCGAGTACTATCGCCGCCGGTTCCGGCACGTGCTGGTCGACGAGTATCAGGACACCAACCACGCCCAGTACATCCTGGTCCGCGAGTTGGTCGGACATCACGCGCAGGAGCAGGCCGAAGACGCGGTCCCGCCGAGCGAACTGTGCGTGGTCGGTGATGCGGACCAGTCCATCTACGCCTTCCGCGGCGCGACCATCCGCAATATCGAGGAATTCGAACGCGACTTCCCGGATGCGGAAACCATTCTGCTGGAGCAGAATTATCGCTCCACCCAGAACATCCTGTCCGCCGCGAACGCGGTGATATCGCGCAATGAGAAGCGCCGGGACAAGCGGCTGTGGACCGACTCCGGCGAGGGCGACCTGATCACCGGTTACGTCGCCGATAACGAGCACGACGAGGCATCGTTCGTGGCGCGCGAGATCGACCGGCTGGTGGACGCCGGCGATGCCAACTACAGCGATGTCGCGGTCTTCTACCGCACCAACAACAACTCCCGTGCACTGGAAGAAATCTTCATTCGCATGGGACTGCCGTACAAGGTGGTCGGCGGCGTGCGCTTCTACGAGCGCAAGGAGGTGCGCGATATCGTCGCGTACCTGCGCGTGCTCGACAATCCGGAGGATACGGTGAGCCTGCGCCGCATCCTCAACACCCCGCGCCGCGGCATCGGCGACCGGGCCGAGGCCTGTGTGGCGGTGCACGCCGAACAGCGCGGCATCGGTTTCGCCGAGGCGCTGCGCGATGCGGCCGATGGCACAGTGGCGCTACTGAATACGCGGTCGCAGCGTGCGATCGCCGGTTTCCTTGATCTGCTCGAAGAGGTGCGGGCGGCCGGTGCGCAAGCAGATCAGGACTTCCCCGACCTCGGCAATATGGTCGAAGCGGTACTCGACCGCACCGGCTACCGGGCCGAGTTGGAGGGCTCCGACGATCCGCAGGACGGTGCCCGGCTCGACAACCTGAACGAATTGGTCAGCGTCGCGCGGGAATTCAGCTCTGAGGCATACAACAATGCCGAGGCCGCCAGGGCCGAGGGGCTGGTGCCGGAGGTGGCCGAGGGCGAACCCGACCCGGGCTCGCTCGCCGCCTTCCTGGAGCGCGTCTCGCTGGTGGCCGATAGCGATCAGCTGCCCGAGGAGGGCACCGGCGTGGTCACCATGATGACGCTGCACACCGCGAAGGGCCTGGAATTCCCGGTGGTCTTCGTGACCGGCTGGGAGGACGGACAGTTCCCGCATATGCGCGCACTCGGCGATCCGACCGAGCTGGCCGAGGAACGCCGCCTCGCCTATGTCGGCATAACCCGGGCGCGGCAACGGCTCTACGTCACCCGTGCGGTGGTGCGTTCCGGCTGGGGGCAGCCGGTCTCGAATCCGGAATCCCGATTCCTGCAAGAGATTCCGGCCCACCTCGTCGATTGGAAGCGGTTGGAGCCGAAGGGTTCGCCGCTGACCCGCGGCATCCGTCGCCGCGGCGGCGACGACGGCCTGGAACACGACTGGACCCGCGACGGCTGGAATCAGCAGCGGCCGGGCGTCAGCGATCGCGCGCCGCGCCGCCCCGGCCCCGGCGGCGCAACCCGCAATAATGCCAATCTCGTACTGGCTGTTGGCGATCGAGTCAGCGACGACAAGTACGGCCTCGGCCGTGTGGTAGCCGCCGAAGGCTTCGGGCCCCTGGCCACCGTCACCATCGACTTCGGCACCGCGGGCAAGATCCGGCTCATCCCGCAGTACAGCCGAACCCTGGTCAAACTCTGATAGGGGCCTTTGACCCTGATCTGTCGACGGTGCGGTCGGTAGCGTGCGCGGCATGGAGAGGATGCTGTGGCTCGGCATGGTGCTGGCCATCTCGTTCCTGGAAACGCCGCTGAAGTTCCGGGCGCCGGGGATCACCGTGCCGCTCGGCCTCGGTATCGGACGGCTGGTATTCCGGGCGCTGAATATCGTGGAAGCCGTTCTTGCCGCCCTGTTGATCGTGGCGACTCTGGTCGTCGCGCCCAGCGGTGCCGTTCGGATCTGGCTCGGCGCCGCCGCCGCGACCCTCGCCGTCCAAATCCTTGTGGTTCGGCCGCTGCTGACTCGCCGCTCGGATCGGGTGCTCGCCGGTGCGCAGCTGCCGCGCTCGCACGCTCATTATTGGTATGTGGGCTTGGAGGTGGCCAAGGTGGCGAGCCTGCTCGGTCTGGCGATCGCCGCCGCGCCCTAGTCGGGACGGCCGTCGAACACTGGTCTGTTCCGGTGCGGAGCAGGGCTTCGTCGAGCGCAGTGTGCCCTCAGCTCGAATCCGTGCCAGCCACCGTTGCCCCGGCCGCAATCCGCGCTGACGCCGTAGTTCTGGTTACTGCGTCTTGCAGAGTGCCGCCGTGCCCCTGGCGTGCGTCGTAACGCTGGCATGCATCCTGCGCCGACGACGTCTCGACGGGCAAATCAGTCGCGCTGCGGACCCAGGCTGATGCCGCGTGTCGCCAGCCAGGGCAGCGGATCGATCTTGTCGACCCCGTTCAACCACACCTCGAAATGGCAGTGCGGACCGGTGGAGAAACCACGGTTGCCGATGGTGGCGATCTGATCACCGGCCATAACGCGCTGACCCGCCGACACCGTGGCGGTGTCGATGTGGCCGTAGATGGTGACGGTGCCGTCATCGTGCAGCAGTCGCACCCACATGCCGAAACCGGATGCCGGACCGGCTTCGATCACGGTGGCGTCGGCGACGGCGTAGATCGGAGTGCCGATCGGGCCCGCGATGTCGATGCCGAGATGCTGTACGCCCCAGCGGGCACCGAATCCGGAGGTGAAATTGCCCGCGGCGAATTTGGTGAACAGCGGGCGGAGTTTCGCGGCCTCCTGCGCCGCCATATCTTCGGCGAACTTCTGACCCTTTTGCAGCATGTCGCCGAACTGACCGAGATTGGTCGGTGCCGAAACATTGAGCACCTGTGGCGAATCCGGCGCAGTATTCGGATCGGCCACGCTGACCGACTGTGCCGCGATTTCGTGAATCTGTCCGGCGGCCTCGTAATCGACGGCCTGCGAAGGCTGTTCGGGTGCGGCGAAGGCGGCCTGTCCGGCGGCGACCACCGCACCCGCGGCCACGGCGACGACCGCAGCGCGGCCCTTGAGTGAGGCGGGGGGCGCGGGCATCCGATGCGCGCCACCATTACCGCGATTCGTCCGGCGGGCCGGAAGTACCGTGGGAGCGGCCGGAGCTTCCGGATCCTCGGGCTCCCAAGCGGAGTCGTCGTCCCAAGACCCATCGCCGTCGTAGGAACCGTCCGCCTCCGGCGTCCAAGACGCTTCGGAGTCGGCGTGCCAGGAAGCGTCACCCTTGGAAGTCCACGCATCGTCGGACGCCCACGCACCGCCATCGGACCAGGAATCAGCTTGGTTCCAAGACTGCGACTGTCCCCACGAATCACCGTGCGACGACGAATCGGCCTGCGACTGTCCCCAAGCGGAATCGGACTGCGCCCACGAATCGTCCGAGCCCCACGCGCTGTCGCCGTGCTCGTATCCCCCCGCCGCGGCGGGGGCGGCATATCTGTGGCCACCGGCACGCTGTGACGGGGTCCCGAACGGGTCTACCGCGGCGCTGGAGTGTCCACCGAAGCCTTCGTCATCATCATCGGACCGGTAACGATGTCCGGAGTGAGCGCGATTTTCGGTTGCGAATGTCGAGCGATTGTTCATCGGTGGAGCCACATCGTCGAACGAGAGATCACGGTATCGAACTGCCTGATCAGAGGTGTTGTTAAGGGACGGCTCTCCGTCTGCGGAGTGCTGTGCTGGGTCAAGCTTGCCGTCCTCCTAGTCGTGACCGTGCTGTGACATCGACCGCAATGACGGTAACGAAACGATTGCGGGATCCGCAAGCGCTACGTGCGATCAATCCGAACATGTGAGATTGATCACGGTAACGCACCGGAATATCTCACTGCGATCGGGGCACGCGCGTAAGTCCGGGCGACGACGAACCGTAGCGAAAGGCCGTCGGTCAACCGGTTCGGCCTCTCTACCTGGCGCGCCGCCGGCAACCTACTGGCGAGTAGTCTTGGCCAGGCGTTTTCCCGCCCTGGGCGGCACCTCGTGACCTGCGCCACTTAGGATGAACGTGGCCGCTTGGGCCCTCCATGTGACTGGTTAAAGTCCGACCCGACCCGCTTCCGACGTCGGGCCGCCAACAAAGACGTTGTTATCACAACGCAGACGAGACGGTGAATACATGGATCTCTTCGAATATCAGGCGAAGGAGCTCTTCGTTAAGCACGGAGTACCTTCGTCCGAGGGCCGCGTCACGGACACGGCCGAGGATGCCCGCGCCATCGCGGCGGAAATCGGCAAGCCGGTGATGATCAAGGCCCAGGTCAAGGCCGGTGGCCGCGGCAAGGCCGGTGGTGTCAAGTTCGCCGCCACCGCGGACGACGCGTTCACACACGCGCAGAACATCATCGGCCTGGATATCAAGGGCCACATCACCAAGAAGATCCTGGTCGCCGAAGCCAAGGACATCGCGGAGGAGTACTACATCTCCTTCCTGCTCGACCGCTCCAACCGCACCTACCTGGCCATGTGCTCGGTCGAAGGTGGTATGGAGATCGAAGAGGTCGCCGCGACCAAGCCCGAGCGCCTCGCCAAGGTGCCCGTCGACGCCGTCAAGGGTGTCGACCTCGCATTCGCCCGTTCGATCGCCGAGCAGGGCCACCTCCCCGCCGACGTGCTGGACGCCGCGGCCGTGACCATCCAGAAGCTCTGGGAGGTGTTCATCGGCGAGGACGCCACCCTGGTGGAGGTCAACCCGCTGGTTCGCACCCCCGACAACGAGATCCTCGCGCTCGACGGCAAGGTCACCCTGGACGAGAACGCCGAATTCCGGCACCCGGACCACGAGGCGTTCGCGGACAAGGACGCAACCGATCCGCTGGAGCTCAAGGCCAAGGAGAACGACCTCAACTACGTCAAGCTCGACGGTGAGGTCGGCATTATCGGCAATGGTGCGGGTCTGGTGATGTCCACCCTCGACGTGGTCGCCTACGCGGGCGAGAACCACGGCGGCGTCAAGCCCGCCAACTTCCTCGACATCGGTGGTGGCGCCTCGGCCGAAGTCATGGCCGCCGGCCTCGATGTCATCCTGGGTGATGCCCAGGTCAAGAGCGTGTTCGTCAATGTTTTCGGTGGTATCACCGCCTGTGACGCGGTCGCCAACGGCATCGTGAAGGCACTGGAAATCCTTGGCGCCGAGGCGAACAAGCCGCTGATTGTCCGGCTCGACGGCAACAAGGTGGACGAGGGGCGCAAGATTCTCGTTGATGCCGCGCATCCGCTGATCACACTCGCGCAGACAATGGACGAAGGCGCCGACAAGGCCGCCGAACTGGCAGCGGCCAAGTAAGGAAACCGGAAATGTCTATCTTCCTTAACAAGGATTCCAAGGTCATCGTCCAGGGCATCACCGGCGGCGAGGGCACCAAGCACACCGCGCTGATGCTCAAGGCCGGCACCCAGGTCGTTGGCGGCGTCAACGCGCGCAAGGCGGGCACCACCGTCGCGCACACCGACAAGGACGGCAACGCGATCGAGCTGCCGGTCTTCGGCACCGTCGAAGAGGCCATCAAGGCGACCGGCGCCGATGTGTCGATCGCGTTCGTGCCGCCGAAGTTCTCGAAGGACGCCATCATCGAGGCCATCGACGCGGAGATCCCGCTGCTCGTGGTCATCACCGAGGGCATTCCGGTGCAGGACACCGCCTACGCGTGGGCCTACAACGTGGAGAAGGGCAACAAGACCCGGATCATCGGCCCGAACTGCCCCGGCATCATCACCCCCGGCGAGGCGCTGGTCGGCATCACCCCGGCCAACATCACCGGCAAGGGCCCGGTCGGCCTGGTGTCGAAGTCCGGCACCCTGACCTACCAGATGATGTACGAGCTGCGTGACTTCGGTTTCTCCACCGCCATCGGCATCGGCGGCGACCCGGTCATCGGGACCACCCACATCGACGCCATCGAGGCGTTCGAGAAGGATCCCGAGACCAAGCTGATCGTGATGATCGGTGAGATCGGCGGCGACGCCGAGGAGCGGGCCGCGGCCTACATCAAGGCCAATGTCACCAAGCCGGTCGTCGGCTACGTCGCGGGCTTCACCGCCCCCGAGGGCAAGACCATGGGCCACGCGGGCGCCATCGTGTCCGGTTCGGCCGGTACCGCCCAGGCGAAGAAGGATGCGCTCGAGGCCGCCGGTGTGAAGGTCGGCAAGACGCCGTCCGAGACCGCCGCGCTGGCACGGGAGATCCTGGAGAAGGCAAGCGTCACCGCCTGATTCGCGGACTACGCGAAGGCCGCCGGCCCAATCGGGGTGGCGGCCTTCGTCATATTCAGAAGAAGTGGACTACCGAAGCGATACCGAACACGAGGCTGTATACCGCGAACGGCAGCAGTGAATTCGATCTGAAGTAGCGCTCCAGGAAGCGGACCGCCAGATACGCCGCGCCGCCCGCGACGATCGATCCGACCAGCACCTGACCGAGGATGCCGTCACCCTGCGGACCGGCCAGCGTCGGCAGCTCGAGCACACCCGCGGCCAGAATGACCGGAGTGGCGAGCAGGAAGGCGAATTTCGCCGCGTCCTCATGGTCCAAACCGCGCAGCAGGCCGCCGACCATTGTCATGCCGGAGCGGCTGATGCCCGCGAACAGTGCGCCGGTCTGCGAGACACCGATGATCAACACATCCTTGATCGGCAGATCGCCGAGGCCGATCGGCTCTTCCTCCGCCGTCGCGACGAAATATCCCTCTTCGATCGCCTTGGCCCGCGCCTCGGCCTCGGCGAAGCGGTGGCCGTAATCGGATAGCGTCGGCTGGCTGCGCCGGCGCAGCACCTCACCGGTGACCAGCACAATTCCATTCAGCGTCAGGAACAGGCCCGCCGCGAGGGGTTTCGCGAACAAAGTACGCAGCGGATGTTCCAGCAGCAAACCGAGCACACCGACCGGCACGGTCGCCAGCAGCACCAGCCAAGCCAAGCGCTGGGCGGAGGTCTCGATCCGCCGGGTGCGCAGTGTGGTGAGCAGGCCGACCACGATCTCGACCCAGTCGCGCCGATAGAACACCAGCAGTGCGATCGCGGTCGCCACATGCAGTCCGACCACAAGGGCGAGATACGGTGTGCCGGAATCGGAATCACCTTGGGTGACCAGATCGCTCCAGGACCCACCCAGCCATGCGGGCACCAAAACGGAATGACCCAGGCTGGAAATCGGGAACAGTTCGGTTATGCCTTGCAATGCGCCGATCACAACGGCTTGGGTGTACGTGAGCATCGCCTGACAGCTTGGCACGCCCAACCCGCCACGACACCGCCCTGAAACAGACCTGTGTCCTTTTTGAAATGCTTGGCGCCGTTGGAGTTTCAGTCGGCAGGGGGCGCCGCCACGTCCGTCGAATTGCTGCCGTCGCGGCCACTCTGGTCGGCGCCGCGGGCAGCGGCAAATCCCGCCGCACAGCCGAACCCACCCGCGCCGCCAACTCCGGCCGCCCGGTCGCCTTCGTCGAACTGCCCCGCTGGCCCGAGCCGAGGACGTGCTACCGCTGTGCTCGATGGTGAGCTCCGCTCACACCGCGGGGATTCGCGTTCCCATCAGGGGTGGTAGCACAGAATTGTTATCGGTCGGCACAGATCACGCAGGACCAGCGTAGACGCAGTTTTCCCGGCGCCGGGCCGGTTGCTCGAGGGTGACCTGGGCCAGCGAGTGCAGTAGCGTCAGGGAGAGATCCAGCCGTCCAGACGTCCGACTCGACCTAGGAGACGACGACCATGTCATACCCGACCGGGGGCTCCGGGTACAACGCACCCGCGACGCCGCCTGCACCTGCCAGCTCCGGCCAGTCGGCTGGCACCGGCACCGAGTCCAGCGCCAAGGGGCTGCCGTACTTCCTGGTGGTCGGCGTCGCCGCGCTCGGTGTGATCAACTTCCTGCTCGGCTTCCTCCCGTTCTTCGGTCAGAAGCCGCGGGATCTGGGCCGCGGTGTCACGGTCGAAGGTAACGACACGATCAGCCTCTTCCAGTACTTCGGCGGGGCGGGACTGCTGGCGATCCTGCTGCTCGGCGGCCTGCTCGCCGGACTTTCGTTGCTGCCCAAGCAGAATTGGACCGGCGCCGCGGCCGCGGCATCGGCCGCCGGCTTCCTCGGCACGCTGTTCCTGTCCTTCACCACGCCCGACGATCTGGATGTCGAGCTGAAGTGGGGCGCCTACGTGCTGCTATTACTGGCCTTCGTGCAGACGGCCATCGCGGTTGCCGCGACGCTGTTCGACGCTGGCATCCTGACTCCGCCCGCGCCCAAGCCCGCCACTCCGCAGGCCCCGCCGAGCGGTTTCGGCGGCGGCGGCTACGGTCAGCAGGGAGCGTTCGGTCAGGGTCAGCCGGGTCAGTTCGGTCAGGGTCAGCCAGGTCAGTTCGGTCAGGGTCAGCCGGGACAGTTCGGTCAGGGCCAGCCGGGACAGTTCGGCCAGGGCGCTCCGCAGTACCAGTCGCAGCAGCCCTACGGCCAGAGCCAGCCGAGCCAGCCGGTCTACGGTCAGGGCCAGCAACCGCCCTATGGCCAGCAGCCGTCCTACGGCCAGCAGCCGCCCGCCTATGGTCAGCAGCCCGGATACGGTGCGGCACAGCAGGGTTCGCCCTACGGTGCTTCGCCTGCCGCGCAGCCGCGCCCGGATGAGAATGCCACCCAGCACTTCGGGACCCCGCAGTCCGGACAGCAGTACGGCACACCGGGTTTCGGCCAGGGTCAGCAGAACCAGCCGTTCGGCGGTGAAACCGGTTCGGACCCATCCGCCGACGCCACGCACGTATTCCGTCCGTCGGACGAGAACAAGTAGTTCGTCGGCTCTCCCGGCGCGCCCCAGACCGGGTCGGCGCGCCTGACCCGCTTGCGCCGGGGGAGCTGCCACGCTGAATGTCCATGAGCTCCTCGAGATCCTCTCTTGTGCGCCGGGCCGCCGAGTCCCGCGGCGGGCCGGAACGTTCGGCGCGCAGCGACCGATCGACGTCGCCACGCGCATCCGCGGACGGTTTCGACGAGGCCGGATTTCTGTCGCTGACCCCTGAGCGCGCTCGCGTGCTGCTCCTGGTCGCCGCCAGGCCGACGACCTATGCGCTCGTCGCCGTCATCGTTCTCATGCTTGCCGCGCTGTTGTCCTCGGGCAGCGGCCTGGCCGGTACTTCAGGTGCGATCGCCGCGGGTTGGCTTGCCGCGCATCAGGTTCCGCTGGTGATCGGCAAAACCTCACTCGAACTCTTACCGCTGCTGCCCACCGGACTGCTGGTCTGGCTGACCGGCCGGGATTGTGCCCAAGCGGTCGAACCGGACAGTTCGCGCGCAGATCTCGGCTGGCTCGTCGGCGCGGCTCTGGCCGGACCGCTACTGGTGACGGCCGTCTGCCTGGCGGTCGCCGAGGACGCCTCCAATGTAGTCGCATTGCAGCCGCCGAATACGCTCGCCGCCTTCGCCTGGGTCGGCGGCGTGCATGTGGTCGCCGCAGTCGGTGGCATCGCGAGTCGGCACCGGCGTCGGCTTCTCATGCTGCTGCGATTGCCGGACTGGGCGATCGCGGGCACGTTCGGCGCGGGCCGGACGGTGGTGCGACTGCTGGTCTGCGCCACTGCGGTCGTCATCGTGTCCTTCCTCATGCAGTGGTCGCGCATCGGTGACACCTTTCATGCCGCTGGCAATGCGGCGGGTGTGCTCGGGCTGATCCTGCTCTCGGTGGCGTATCTGCCGAATGTGGTGGTCGCGACGGTCGGTGTGCTCGTCGGCTCCGGCGCGCAGTTCGGGGATGCGTCGATCGGACTGTTTTCCGTTGTCGGTGGCCCGATTCCGGCCATTCCGCTCATGGCGGCGGTGCCGACCGGACCCGCGTCGGGCTGGTGGCCGGTGCTGCTGCTGATTCCGGCCGCGGTGGGCGTGCTCGGTGGACTCGATATCGGACGGACCTCCCACGACCGGGCGGCCGCCCCGTGGGCGACGCTGACCTCGGCCGGGCTGGCGACCGTGGTGTTGATGGTGCTCGGTGCGGTCGCCGGCGGTGGCCTCGGGACGTTCGGACAGTTCGGTTTCGACCTGCCGATCTTCGCGCTGGTGACCTTCGGCTGGTTGGCCGTAGCCGGATATGCCGGTCTGATGTTCGCGCGCTGGTTCGTCGTTCCGATCGGCGTGCCGGTGACCGGGTACGACGACGAGTACGTCGATTACGACGACGACTATTACGACGACAGTGATCATGACGACGCTCACTACGAGGACGATCACTACGACGAATACGACAATGAATACGAGGACGAATACCAGGACTACGACGGTCCCCACTTCGACGTGGAACTCGACGGCGAACTGGTCGAGGAGCAGACCGCCATCGCCACCTCGGGCGCCCGGGGCAGCGATACCGTCCCCGACATCGTCGATGCCGAAGTGGTCGAGGCGGACCTGCCGGAAAGTGACCGGGTGGACGGTCGTTAGGCTCTACCTGGCGGCGTCGTACCGCCGCCGCCACTCGACCGAACCGCAGGAGTAGACCGCTGAGTTTGCCCACCCCGCCGACTCCGTCGGCTGCCGTCCCCCGGCGTTTGCCCACCCCGCCGACTCCGTCGGCTGCCGTCCCCCGGCGCTTGCCCACCCCGCCGGCTTCGCCGGTTGCCATCCCTCAGGCGTCTTCCAATGCCCCATGGGTGCCAACGGCGGTCCCGGCAACCGTTGTCGTACTGGCCTCTGGCACCGGTTCACTGCTGCGCGCCCTCATCGAGGCCGCCGCCGCTTCGGAGTATCCGGCGACCGTCGTCGCCGTCGGGGTCGACCGCGTTTGCCAGGCTACCGAACACGCGGCCGCCGCGGGGATTCCATCCTTCCGGATGGCGGTGAAGGACTTCCCCGATCGCGCAGCATGGGATGTCGCGCTGACCGATGCGGTCGCCGCCTACGAACCCGATCTGGTGGTCTCGGCCGGATTCATGAAGATCCTCGGCCCGGTCTTCTTGGCCCGCTACGGCGGCCGGATCATCAATACCCACCCCGCGCTGCTGCCCGCATTTCCCGGCGCGCACGGGGTCCGCGACGCACTCGCCTACGGGGTGAAGGTCACCGGTTCGACCGTGCACTTGGTCGATTCCGGCATCGATACCGGACCGATCCTGGCACAGGAGGCGGTGCCGGTGCTCGACGATGACGACGAGGCCACGCTGCACGAACGCATCAAGGTTGTCGAGCGACGGTTGCTGGCGGAGGTTGTCGCCGCCGTCGCCACCAGAGGCATTGTCTCCGACGGACGAAAGGCAGTAATTCCAGATGAGCGGGTACTTCGGTGAGTGATCGTAAGGGGATTCGCAGGGCGCTGATCAGCGTCTACGACAAGACGGGGCTCGTCGAGCTCGCGACCGGGCTGAACGCCGCCGGTGTCGAATTGGTCTCCACCGGATCGACCGCGGGCAAGATCGCCGACGCGGGCATTCCGGTGACCAAGGTCGAGGATCTGACCGGATTCCCAGAGACCCTGGACGGCCGGGTGAAGACCCTGCACCCGCGGGTGCACGCGGGCATCCTCGCCGATACCCGCAAGGCCGAACACGTCGACCAGCTGGTCGAACTCGGCGTCGAGGCATTCCAGCTCGTGGTGGTGAATCTGTACCCGTTCACCCAGACTGTGGCCAGCGGTGCGAGCAATGACGAATGCGTCGAGCAGATCGATATCGGCGGTCCGTCCATGGTGCGCGCCGCCGCCAAGAACCATCCGTCGGTCGCGGTGGTCGTCGACAGCGGCGACTACGACGATGTGCTCGCCGCGGTGCGCGGTGGCGGCTTCACCCTGGCCGAGCGGACTGCGTTGGCGGCCAAGGCATTTCAGCACACCGCAAGCTATGACGTCGCGGTCGCGGGCTGGATGACCAGCGTGCTCGCCCCAGCCACCGAGCCGAATGAGGCTGCCGCGCAGCAGTTCCCGAATTGGATCGGCGGCTCCTGGGAACGCGCCTCGGTGCTGCGCTACGGCGAGAACCCACATCAGACCGCCGCGTTGTACACCCATGACGGCAGCCGGGGTCTGGCGCAGGCGAAGCAGTTGCACGGCAAGGAAATGTCGTACAACAACTACACCGACGCCGATGCCGCCTGGCGCGCCGCCTACGACCATTCGGCGCCGGCGGTCGCGATCATCAAGCACGCCAACCCCTGCGGTATCGCTGTCGGCGCGGACCTCGCCGAGGCGCATCGCAAGGCGCATGCATGTGATCCGGTGAGCGCCTACGGCGGCGTGATCGCGGCCAATGGCGAGATCACCGTGGAAATGGCCGAGCAGGTCGCCGAGATCTTCACCGAGGTGATCGTCGCGCCGTCCTATGCCGATGGCGCCGTCGAGGTTTTGCAGCGCAAGAAGAATGTGCGCATCCTGGTCGCCGAGCCGCCGCGCCGCGCCGGTGCGGAGCTGCGCCCGATCAGCGGCGGCGCACTGCTGCAGAGCCGCGATATCCTCGATGCTCCGGGCGACAACCCGGAGAACTGGACCCTGGTGGCCGGTGCGGCGGCCGATGCGGAAACCCTCGCCGATCTCGAATTCGCTTGGCGCGCCTGCCGTTCCGTGAAGTCCAACGCGATTCTGCTCGCCAACGACGGCGCCTCGGTCGGCGTCGGTATGGGCCAGGTCAACCGGGTCGACGCGGTCGGTCTCGCGGTGCAGCGCGCCGGCGACCGCGCCAAGGGGTCGGTCGCCGCATCGGATGCGTTCTTCCCGTTCTCCGACGGTCCGCAGCAGCTCATCCAGGCCGGCGTCCGGGCAATTGTGCAGCCCGGCGGTTCGGTCCGCGACCAGGACACCATCGACCTGGCCCGCGAGGCGGGAGTCACCCTGTACCTCACGGGCTCTCGCCACTTCGCGCACTGACTTGCCGCTGCGACGGGCGGGCGCCATCGGCTCCCGCCCGTTCTGCATGTCATACGCCTCGCCGCGGCGAACTGCGGGGCAGCGCAGGGCAACTTTCGTAGCGTGGCCGGTACGCCGACTCGTGCAAACAGGCCGCACCGCTGACGGTTCCGTCGGTGCAGAGCTCGACACCCGGCGGGGTCGGGTTCCGGCTCGGCGCACGTGCGTGAGTGGTGTACACCCTGGACCGGCTGCGCGCCGCCGCGGTAGATCTGGCGGCCGGCTCACACATGCTGACCGAGGCGCAAAAGCCCTGGGGCCCAGCCAAACCCACAACCTACGTCGAGTTCGCCGCCCGCTCGGAAGCGATCGCCGAACTCTAGACCGCGCTGAGGACCTGTCGGCTGCCGAGCGGCGCCTTCAGTGGCACCTCGAGGGTGCCGAAAACCGCGATCATGGTGCACATTCGGCCGACGGCATCGGCGCGGGTACCCGATCGGAGTTCCACGGTGACCGTCGAATCGGTCTCGGTCACGCTGGCATCCACGCCGTAGCACTCCGGTGATCCGGTCTCGAAGTTGACGGCGATCCGATTATCGGCCACCCGTGACCAGGACGTGAACGGAATCGGATGCGCGCCAACGATCGTCGGATCGGCGACGAATGCCCGGCCCGCGTCGGCGGGTGACCCCTCGGTGGGCGTACTCTTCGCCGCACTGCTTGTCGTTGTTTTCCCTTGTGTCCCATCGTTATCGGAGCCACCGCAAGCCGTGACGGCCAGGCTGACGAACAATGCGACGATGACTGCGGCGGGCCGAACGCGCGACATCCGATACATGCCGACTACCCTAATCGACGCGCCGATGCGGCAAGACTTGACGGCCAGCAAACCAGGAGAGCCGACGCCTCAGTTTGTGCGGCAAGATGATAGAGCGATGAAGCCCACATAGTGAACTTTTGGCTAAGCCCGCGCGTAATACCTGCGCACCGCCTGCTCGCACAGTAGCCTCGGGGCCGATGCGCGCCAATAAGTTCGCGGCGCGCATCGAGTCGAATGCTTGGCACAGTAAATAGGTGAAAGGAAGAACGTGGGCGACACGCTGCGCGTTGGTGAAGAACTCCGGCTCGGCCAGTCTCTGGTCGGCGGTGCGTACACCCTGACTCTGCAGGCCGACGGCAATCTGGTGCTGTCGGAACCGGATGGAAATGTCGTGTGGTCCACCTTGACTCACGATCAAGGTGTCGAGCGGGCCATCCTGCAAGAGGATGGCAACTTCGTGCTCTACAAGAGTGAGGGTGCCGCCTGGGCCTCCGAGACCAACGGCCGGGAGGCTGACCGGCTGACCGTGCAGGCCGACCGCAATGTGGTGCTGTACGGCACGGACGGCAGCGCGCTGTGGGCGTCGGAGACCCATACCGACAGCCCGCTGCCCGCACCGGAGCCCGAGCCGGTTGCCGAAGAGGTCGCCGCACCCGCTGCCGAAGAGGTTCCGCCTCCGCCGCCGGCCGCGCAGACCTACACGGTCGAGCCGGGCGACACCCTGTGGGCGATCGCCGAACGCTTCTACGGCGACGGCAACCGCTACCAGGAGATCGCCGACGCCAGCGGAATCGACAACCCGGACGTCATCAACCCCGGTCAGGTACTCACCATCCCGTGATATGCACCGCAGCCGTGTCGTGACACTCGGATAGTCGTCCAACGGCAAAGGGCCCCGAAGCCGATATGGATTCGGCTTCGGGGCCCTGGTACGTCGGTGTCTACCGGCTGGTGAACGGCAAAAGTGCCATCTCGCGGGCGTTCTTCACCGCGACGGCGACCTGGCGCTGCTGTTGCGGGGTGAGCCCGGTGACCCGTCGGCTGCGGATCTTGCCGCGGTCGGAGATGAAGGTGCGCAGCAGGTTGACGTCCTTGTAATCGACCGTCTCGACGCCCGCCGCGATCAGCGGGTTCTTCTTCGGGCGGCGGGCTTGCTCGGCGCGAACCTTCTTCGAGGGTGCTCGCTTGACTGCCATATGACGGGTTTCCTTCTCGAGATCAGTGGTTGTCTACCAGCTCGATTTGTGCACACCGGGGAGTTCACCCCGATGGGCCATCTCGCGCACACGTACGCGGGAGAGTCCGAACTTCCGGAGATGACCGCGCGGTCGTCCGTCCGCAGCGTCCCGATTACGTAATCGTACCGGACTGGCATCGCGGGGCAGCCGCTGTAGCGCCGACTGTGCCGCGGCGCGGTCTTCCTCGGATGTGGTCGGCTTGCGGATCATCTCCTTGAGTTCCGCACGCCGCGCAGCATGGCGGGCGACGATCTCCTTGCGCTGCTCATTGCGGGCGATCTTCGACTTCTTGGCCATCAGCGCTCCTCGCGGAAGTCGACGTGCCTGCGCACCACCGGATCGTATTTGCGCAACACCATCCGGTCCGGATCGTTGCGCCGGTTCTTTCGCGTGACGTACGTATATCCCGTTCCCGCAGTGGATTTCAGCTTGATGATCGGCCGGATCTCGGTCGATTTCGAGGCCATGGTGCTCCCGTCAGATCTTGTTGCCGCGGGCCCGGCTGTGTTTCGTGGACCGCTTCGCTTCGCTCGCGCGGATGCGCGCCACCACGGCCTCGATCCCGTCCCGGTCGATGGTCTTGATGCCCTTCGCGCAGACATGCACCGTGATGCGACGGTCCTCGCTGGGCAGGTAATAGGTCTTGCGCTGGATATTGGGATTCCAGCGCCGGCTCGTCCGCTTGTGCGAGTGCGATACGGACTTGCCGAATCCCGGCTTGCGCCCGGTGACCTGGCAGTGGGCCGACATGCGGACTCCTTTCAGTTTTTGAAAATCATTTTCGACAACGGCTGCTCGACAATGTACCGTTGCTCGACAGCAAATGAAAATCGTTTCCGGTATGAGTGGATCGGGCCCGGAGGATGCGGTCTGCGTAACCAGGTAGGGCCTCCGCTCATGCCGAATTGGATATCGAAAGGGAGCGCCCGTGGAACCCGCCCTACTCCCGCCCGGGAGGCAGTCCGACCGGAGAACGCCCGTCGTGGTGGCCACCGGATGTTCGGGAGCGGCCGCGGCGAGTGTGGCTCGACTGGCCGCCACGCTGCGCGAGACGCCGGGCACCGTCACCATCCGCCACGACCTGAGCGGACTCGGCGAGGGCATCGTGCATCGCACGGTGCGCATCGGCGAGCAGGAGAGCTGCACCGTGCTCGAATTGGCGCACGGCTGCGTCTCGTGCACCCTGCGCATCGATCTGCTGCCCCTGCTGTGCAGGCTCGCCGCCCGTGATTCGGTGGATCGCATTGTGCTGGAACTGGATCCGGCCTTCGAGGCGGAAGCGGTGTGCCAGGCGATCGAAAGTATCGCCGTCACCGGCGTGGTCGGTCGCGTCGACGGCCCGGCCGGCCGTGATGTGCGGGTCGAGGCGGTACTCGCCTGTGTGGACGCGCGAACGTGGTTGGCCGATGCCACCGGCGAGGACACCCTGGCCGAGCGCGGACTGGCTACCACCGACGACGACCGGACCGTGGCTCAGGTGGCGGTCGGCCAGGTCGGCTTCGCGGATGCCGTTGTGGCACACGGTCATACCGGCGATCCCAACGATCGTGCGCGACTCGGCGCTGTGTTTTCCCGGCTCGTGCCCGAGGCGCCGGTGGCCTGGATCGACGATATCGATCTGCTCGACTCGGCCGATGTCGAGGCATTGCTCGCGCGCATCCCGGCCCATTCGCGGCGCGGACGTGTCTTCGATGCCCACGCGCCGCTATTGCGCGGCCAGCCGCCGCTCGGTGCCGAATGCGGTGTTGCCCTCATCGAATTCGCCGCGAACCGCCCGTTCCATCCGGCCCGCCTGCATGAGGCCCTCGACGTGCTCTTCGACGGAGTGGTGACCGCGCGCGGCCGGATGTGGCTGGCCACCCAGCCGAACGAGGTGGTGTGGCTGGAATCGGCGGGCGGCGGATTGCGCGTCGGCGGTGCGGGGCCGTGGCTGGCCGCCATGAGCCCGAGCGAATGGGAACAGGCCGACCCCACGCGTCGGGCCATGGCCGCGCTGCGCTGGGACGAGCAGTTCGGCGACCGCGATATTTCGCTGGTCATCCTGGCCCATGACGCGGACCCGGCCGAGATTCGTCAGGCCCTGCACTGGGCGCTGGTCGAGGACGACGAACTGCGCCTGGTGGAACGCGCACCCGAGCGGGTCGCGCAGTGGGCGGACCCGTTCGGCGAATGGCATGCCGACCCCTGCGAGACCGGCGAATCCACCGGCCTGCCGATCGACGGCCAGGCGAAAAGCCCGAGAGGAGAAGCGAAATGAAGAGCGGCATACATCCGGACTACCACCCGGTGGTGTTCGAGGATTCGAGCACAGGAAAGCGGTTCCTGACCCGATCCACCGCCACCAGCGCACGCACCGTCGAGTGGACAGACGGAAACACCTACCCGCTGCTGGTCGTGGATGTCACCTCCGATTCGCACCCGTTCTGGACCGGCGCGCACCGTGTGCTGGATACCCAGGGCCGGGTGGAGAAGTTCGAGCGCAAATACGGCAAGCGAGCGCGGGTCGCGTCCCAGCCCTCACGAGGGGAGGGCTGACATGGCGGTGCCCAAACGCAGGTTGTCGCGGTCGAATACCCGCAGCCGCCGCTCGCAGTGGAAGGCGACCCCACCGGAGCTGGTGCCGGTCAGTGTCGGTGGGGTTGTACACAAGGTGCCGCGTCGTCTGGTGCAGGCGGTCAAACGCGGACTCGTTGATCCACGGAGACTTTGACTTCAGGTAAGCACCGCAGAGCTATCTGACGAGCGACGTTCGCGGCCCGTCCCGCGTCCGTGCGACGGCGCCGCTCATCGACTCAGCCGAGTCGTCGAAATGCATGCGCCACAGCGCCGTTCTTCCCCGGCATGCTCCAAGTGCTGAGACTCCACACATCGCCGACCACCGCGGAGCGAGTCTTACGAGCGACCCGTTCGCGGCCCGTCTCGCGTCCGAGTCGTCGAAGCGCATGCGCCGCAGGCGCGAGTCTCGAC